>NZ_VIRS01000022.1 GCF_006912135.1 Cryptosporangium phraense
TACGTGAAGAAGAGGGCCGCTACCCGCACCGGGTAGCGGCCCTTTTCGCATGCCCGGATTCGGTCGGCCGGTTGGGATGCGACCCATGGAATCCGAGGGCCGGCGTGAGCGCAGGTAGGTCGAACGCCAACATCCATAGGCTTTCGCGCCAGCATCGTCACCGACCCTTTGCCGGCGCCGTTGTCTGCACCTCGGGGTCGGCTGCCGCGACCAGGGCCGCTCCAGGCATCTTCTAATCTGCAGCCCCACGGTCACGCGCTCTGTCGGTCAGGAGGCGCTTCGGGACCTCGCGCACTCGACGCGACCGCGCGCAGCGCCACCCGCGGTGCCGCAATCATCAGGCCCTTCACGAGGCCGCCGGATCTCGGTCGAGCATGCGCATCAGCATGCCGCTGGGGCTCGCACCCTCAGGCGGCGAAAGCGGCTCCGCCGATCACCCCGGCGCCGCGCATGTCGACATCGCGGCCCCCGGGGTCGGGGGTGAGGCGACGTGCTGTCTCGCGGCGGGCTGGCAGCAAGAGCCACCTCGCCGTGAAAGGCCGCAGCCGGCCGATGTCCATTCGACTGCTCGCCGGGCAGGCCGGCGATGGCCCGCAGTTCCTGCCGCTACTGGAGGAGGTTGCGCTGCCCCGGCCGGGGCTGGGCCGACCGCGGAAGCGGCGCTCTATCGGTCTCGTCCCGAGCCAGCCCAGATAGATGTCGACGCTGGGGGGAAAGATCCACGCGATGCTGTTTGCGGTCCAGCCGCTCCAAGGGCGGTCTTCCACGACCTCCCATCGCCTAGGGATGTCGCGTCACGGCGCGCCCGTTTGGTCGGCGTCCCGCCGCACTCAAGCCGCATCTCGGCGCTTGCGGAAACCTTGGTGATCAGGGAATCGGGGGAAGGGGCAGTCGGACACCTGGGCTATCAGGACCCATATTTGAACCAGGTTCAGAAGTCACTTCAAGAAATCGATCGCGCCGACCGGGCATTCTCGCGGATTCCGCAATCGATCCAGTCGCCTTCCCGTGAGACGAAATTCGGAACAGGCGCGGCGGATGATCACGCATGGGTTCGATGGGGCGATTCCGTCCCACCTTGCGGGACGACCATCCGAAGTGAGGCAACTCTTTGTCACTCCGCTGCACGCATCCTGTAATGGCGTCTACCCTGGTGGTTAGAGCAGAGAGTTACGCGGGCATCGAATCCGCACCAGGAAATTCTCGGCTGTCGGGAGGAGGGCTGCATGGCCCACATCGACATGACCGTGGCTTCGTCGGAGGTCGGTCCGGACGCGGTGCCGTCGTTACGACTCGTCGACAGCGTCCGGCCCCTTGAAACCTGGCTCCAGGCCGTCGAAGAGGCCGAGGAACCCTGCCTCCTGCTCGACCGGGACGGGGTCGTCGTCGCCGCTTCCTCCAGCTGCCACGCGGCCCTCGGGCTACCGACCGTGGGCGGGAGCCTGGTCGGGCGGGGCCTCCTGGAAGACGTCATCGAGCTCGTCGACTTCAGCGCCTCGCGGCTGCGGCTTCGTCCGGACGAGGTCGAGCGCATTCCTCCGCTGTTCGCTCTCTCCACCGCCTCCCTGGCCCGCGGGCTGATGCGCATCCGGGCCGGCGGGAGCACCTGGACGCTCGACGCGGTGGCGACCCCCCTCCGGGTCGGTGGCGCGGTCCTGGGCTCCCTGACGTTCTTCCATCGCGTCTGAGCTGACGCGGACGGTTAGGCTCCGGGCATGTTGCGCTATGCCTACCTCGGCCCGGCCGGGACGTTTACCGAACAGGCGCTCCGCTCGATCCCCGAGGCAGCCGACGCCGAGTTGCTGCCGATGGTCACGGTCCCCGAGGCGCTGTCGGCCGTCCGCACCGGTACCGCCGACGCGGCCCTGGTTCCGCTCGAGAACTCGGTCGAAGGCGCGGTTCCCCCCACGCTCGACGGGCTGGCCAGCGGCGAGCGGCTGATGATCAACCGGGAGGTCCTGCTCCCGGTCACGTTCAACCTCTACGCCGCTCCGGGCGCCGATCTCGGGTCGATCAAGACCGTCGCGTCGCACCCGCACGGGCTGGCTCAGTGCCGGGGTTGGCTCCGGACGAACGTCCCGGACGCCGAGCTCATCACCTCACCCTCGACCGCCGACGCAGCGGAGGGCGTCGTCCGGGGTGACTGGGACGCGGCCGTGTGTGCTCCGGTCGCCGGGCAGCGGTACGACCTGGCCGAGCTGGCCGTGAACGTCGCCGACAACGCGGCCGCGGTGACGCGGTTCATCCTGGTGACCCGGCCGGCGCCCCCGCCGGCCCGCACCGGGGCCGACGTCACGTCGCTGGTCGCGTTCATCCACCACGACCGCACCGGGGCGCTCCTCGAGGTCCTCACCGAGTTCGCGGTGCGGGACATCAACCTGACCCGGATCGAGTCGCGTCCGATGAAGGAGCGGATCGGGCGGTACTGCTTCTTCCTCGACTGCGACGGGCACATCGAGGACGACCGGGTCGGTGAGGCGCTGATGGGCCTGCGCCGGGTGTGCGAGGACGTCCGGTTCCTCGGCTCGTATCCCCGGGCGAACGCCGACCACGAGGGCGACGGTCGGGCCAAGCCCTCCGACGACGACTTCGCCGACGCCGCCGCCTGGCTCGAGCGCGTCCGCGCCGGCGGCGCCTGAGAGCCACCGGGCCTGAGATCAGCACCAGCTGGGTAGGACCCGATTAGACATGTCCGGCCGGGCGGGGCTGAGTCGCCCGGCCGGACAACACCAAAGATGACAAGCTAGGTTACGGCTCCCCTCGTACCCCAGTCGTTCCCTCTCTGGTGCGGTTAGGCTAACCTAACCCTATGACGAGGTCTAGAGGGGCTGGGCGATGACGCTCCCGCCGTCCACCGCGCGTCGGCCGGCCGCCGATCTCCTCGCCGACCGGAGCGCGCTGCGCGACTGGATCACCCGGTACGGGGAGCAGCACGGCAGCGACCGGTTCCCGGTCGCGTCGGCTCTCGCGTTCAAGGCCTACACCTGGGCGCTCATCGAGGTCGCGATCGGCGCCTGGGTCTCCGAACTCCGGGTGCTCGACGTGTCCTCGTCGCGCGTCGCCGTCTCGATCGATCCGAGCGGTGAGCCCCTCGCCGAATTCCTCGAAGTGCACTTCACGGTTCTGCCCGACGACCCGATGGCCGGGCAGCCCGGCGTCGCGGTCGTCGAGACCGAGGCGGAGCTGCTCGCGGTGCTGCGCCGGACCCTGGTCGAGGAGCACCTGGCCCCGGCCGTCCAGGCCTTCCAGGCTCTCCGGGGTGGTGGGCCGCGTCCGCTGTGGGGGACCGTCGCCCAGTCGATGGGTTACCCGGCCGCGACCGCCGACCCGGCCCTGCTGCCCGATCGCGCGGCCGCGGTGCGGTCGCTGCTCTCGATCCTTCCGGACGGCGTCGCCTCGCTGATCGAGATCGCCGAGCTGGACGACGGGCGCGGGTGGCGTCCGCTGTTGCTGCGTCGGACCTGCTGCTACGCGTACACGCTGCCGGCGTACCAGCAGCCCTGCCTCACCTGCTGCCTGCTCGACGACGCCGGCCGGGACGAGGTCGCCGCCGCCGACCAGGTGTCTTGGCGTCGCTGCTGAGAACAGAACAACGGCGGGCCACCCCCCGAGGGGTGGCCCGCCGTTGTCGTTCCTACTGGAAGAGACCGCCGAGGACGCCACCCTGCTGCTGCTGGTGGCCCCCGCCGCCGCCCGCGCCGAGGCCGGCGGGCATCTCGGACGGCTGGACGACGACGAAGCCCTGGCCGGCGAAGCTCATCGTGAACGCCTCACCGGTCGTGCGGCCGATCAGCGTGCCCAGGCCGAGCTGGTCGGCCCGGTGGTAGCCGGTCTGCAGCGAGGCCGACCAGCACACCGCGGCCTGCGGGTCGGCGTAGGTCGGCTGGTCGACCTTGAGGACGACCGGCGTGCCCTTGCAGGTCACCGCGATGCGGCCCTGACCGGAGAAGACCGTGTTGAATGCGCCCTGGGCGGAGAACATGCCCGCGCCCTGCACCATCTTGATGTCCCACTGCAGCGTCGGCTCGAACGCGAGCACGTTGGCGCCGTTGATCGTCAGGCCGTCGTGCGGGCCCTCGAGGTCGATCAGGTAGATGTCCGCAGCGTTGTCGGCGAGGAACACGTCACCCTGGCCGACCGCCTTCATCAGCGGGACGCCCTCGCCGGTGAGCTTCTGCTTCAGGAACTTGCCCAAACCGCCCGAGCCCTGAGCCTGGAACTGCACGTTTCCCTGGTAGGCGACCATCGAGCCGACGCGAGCGAAGACCTCGCCGCGCAGCTCGACCTTGAGGAGTTTCGAATTCTGCAGACGCAGGCCCGGCTGCGCCGACTCCTGCTCCATGTTCGAGGCGGCGAACAGTTCTGAGCGCATGGTTTTCCCTCCGCGTAACAGTGGCTACAGGGTAGGACCTACGGGCCACAGCAGGTGTGCGGAGTGCACAGCAAATGCTCAGCCCCAGCCCAGTTCGTGGAGCCGCGCATCCGGAATGCCGAAATGATGAGCAATTTCGTGGACGACCGTGATTGCCACTTCGTCGACGACTTCTTGTTCGGACGAACACATTGCGAGCGTCGGGTTACGGAAAATGGTGATCCGATCGGGGAGCACGCCCGAATAGTCCCAGCCGCGGTTGGTCAGCGCGTGTCCCTCGTACAGCCCCAGCAACCCCGGCTCGGGCGGATCGTCCTCGACCAGCACGACGACGTTGCTCATCCGGCGGAGGAGCTCCTCCGGGATCGCGTCCAGGGCATCGCCGACGAGTTCCTCGAACCGCTCCCGGCTCATGACGACCATGTCTACAGATTCTTCATCGCTTCCCGGCGGGAGAGCGGGGAAAGCCGGCTCTCGTGGGCGTCCACGTAGGCCCGGACCCACTCCGGGTCGGTCCAGGCGTACTGGCGCAGCGCCCAGCCGATCGCCTTGCGCAGGAAGAAGCCCTTCTCGGCCAGGTTCGGCTCGATGACGTCGGCGAGCAGGCCGAGGTCGGTGTCGGTCTTGAAGCTGAGCTGGGTCAGGATCGCCGTCCGGCGCAGCCACGGGTCAGGGTCGGTGCTCCAGGCCCGGATGGTCGGCGTGACCCCGTCCCGGTCGGCGTGCAGGATCGGGCCGACGCGACGGTTCGCGATCTCGTCGACGTAGTCCCACCAGGCCCCGTCGACGATCAGCTCGCGGTAGAGCGTCAGCGTCTCCGCGTCCTGGAACGGCTGGTACGCGCGGTGACCGGTGAGGTCGATCGCCGCGTAGCGCTCCTCGCGGTGCGTCGCGTCGTGCCAGAGCGCCAGGACCGCCTGCTCCCAGGCGGCCCGGTCGGGCAGCGGGTGGTCCTTGAAGACCGCCTTCAGCGCCTTCGCCCGCTCGGGTTTTCCGACGCCGAGGTACGGCATCGTCGACTTCATGTACGCCTGCATGGGGGCCGCCTTGTCCGGATCGGCGGCCCCAGCGAGCGCGGTGCGGACCGCGGCGACGAGCTCCTCGACGGGCATAGGGTCGAAGTATGGCTGATCTGACGGTCCTCATCACGGGTGCGACGAACGGCCACGGTCTGGCGCTCGCGCGTTCATTGGCCGCAGACGGTGCGACGGTGATCGTCCATGGGCGGAGCGCGGAGAAAGCGGCCGCGGCCGGCGTCGGCGAAACCGTCGCGGCCGACCTGGGCGACCTGCGAGCCGTCGAGGAGCTCGGGGCCGAGGTGCGTCGGCGGTTCGGAACGCTGGACGTCCTGGTCAACAACGCCGGGATCGGTAGCGGCCCGCGCGGGCAGGGACGGCAGGTCTCGGCCGACGGGATCGAGCTCCGGTTCGCGGTCAACTACCTGGCCGGGGTCGTGCTGACCGCCGCGGTGCGGCCGGGCCGGGTCGTCAACATCGCCTCGCTGGGCCAGGCTCCGCTGGATCCTGCGGATCCGCTGCTCGAACGCTCCTACGGCGGATCGCGCGCCTACGCGCAGAGCAAGCTCGCCCAGATCATGTGGACGTTCGACCTGGCCGCGTCCGGGGTGACCGCCAACGCGATCCATCCCGGTACGTACATGCCGACCGGGATGGTCGCGGAGGCTGGGGTCACGCCGCTCACCGCCCTGGAGGACGGGGTGGCGGCCACGGCCCGCCTGGTGAAGCTGGAGGGGATCAGCGGCAAGTTCTTCGACGGACAGCGCGAGGCGACGGCCGACCCGACCGCCTACGACCCGAAGGCCCGCGAGTACCTGCGCGCGCTGACCGACAAGCTCCTGGCCGACGCCCTACCAGCTCGTGCGTAGCGGGCGGCCCTCGTCGTAGCCGGCCGACGACTGGATACCGACCACGGCCTTCTCGTGCAGCTCCTCCAGGCTGGTCGCGCCCGCGTAGGTGCAGGCCGACCGGAGGCCGGCGACGATCTGGTCGATGACGTCCTCGACGCCCGGCCGCTCGCGGTCGATGTACATCTTCCCCGAGCTGATGCCCTCCTCGAACAGCGCCTTGCGGGCCCGGTCGAACGCCGATTCGGTGCGGGTGCGCTGACGCACGGCCCGCGACGACGCCATGCCGAACGACACCTTGTAGAGCCGTCCGTCGCCGTCCTGCTGCAGGTCGGCGGCGCTCTCGTAGGTGCCGGCCAGCCACGAGCCGACCATCACGTTGGCCGCGCCGGCGGCCAGCGCCAGCGCGATGTCGCGCGGGTGGCGGACGCCGCCGTCGGCCCAGACGTGCCGCCCGAGCCGGCGCGCCTCGGCCGAGCACTCCAGCACGGCGCTGAACTGCGGACGCCCGACGCCGGTCATCATCCGCGTCGTGCACATCGCACCCGGGCCGACGCCGACCTTCACGATGTCGGCCCCGGCCTCGATCAGGTCACGGGTGCCCTCGGCGGTCACGACGTTGCCGGCCACGATCGGCACCGACGGGTCGACGCTGCGGACCGCGCGGACGGCGGCCAGCATCTTCTCCTGGTGCCCGTGGGCGGTGTCGACGACCAGGACGTCCGTTCCGGCCTCGAGCAGCGCGCTCGCCTTGCCGGCGACGTCGCCGTTGATGCCGATCGCGGTGCCGATGCGCAGCCGGCCGTCGGCGTCCAGGGCCGGGGTGTAGAGCGTGCTGCGCAGTGCGCCGGTGCGGGTGATCACGCCGACCAGGCGGCCGTCGGCGTCGACGACCGGGGCCAGCCTGCGACGCGAGTCGTGCAGCGTCCCGTAGGCCTTGTCCATCGGGGTGCCCTCGGTGATCGTCAGCAGCTCGCTGCTCATCACCTCTTCGACCTGGGTGAACCGGTCGACGCCGGAGCAGTCGGCCGGGGTGACGACGCCGACCGGCCGGTCGCCGTCGAGGACGACCGCGGCCTCGTGGGCCCGCTTGTGGATGAGGGCCAGCGCGTCCCCCACCGTGTGGTGCGGGCTGAGCGTCACCGGGGTCTCGTAGACCGGGTTCCGCTGCTTCACCCACTCGACCACGCTCGCGACGACGTCGAGCGGGATGTCCTGCGGGATGACCGTCAGGCCGCCCCGTCGGGCGGTGGTCTCCGCCATCCGGCGGCCCGCGATCGCGGTCATGTTCGCCACGACGAGCGGGATCGTCGTTCCGACGCCGTCGACGGTCGAGAGGTCGACGTCGAGACGGGACCCGACGTCGGAGCGCGCGGGCACCATGAAGACGTCGTTGTAGGTCAGGTCAGCTGTCGGCGTGGTCGGGCCGCCGGAGGCCTGGAGAAAACGCACGTTATTCCATGTTACGCGGGCTGGTTTCGCAGTTCGTGTGATTCACGGCACGGGGACGGGTCATCCTTCTGGAACGATCCGGAAATCCTGGCCCCGCACGATGGCCCTATGACTCTGTGGCAGATCCGAACGGTCGTCGACGACGAGCCGGGCCGGTTGGCCGCGCTCGCGAGCAGCCTGGCCGACCTGTCGGTGAACATCCTGTCCGTGCAGGTGCACCCGGTCGTGGCGGGCGCGGTCGACGACTTCGTCGCGGACGCGCCGGCGTCGCTGACCGCCGAGGACCTGACCGCGGCGGTGGCGGCCGGAGGCGGGCGCCGCGCGGTGGTTCGTCCGGCGGACGTGCACGGGCTGGCCGATCCGCCGACCCGGGCGCTGCAGCTGGCGGCCCGGTTGGTGCGGGATCCCGAGTGCCTGCCGCTCGCGATGTCGGAGCTGTTGGACGGCAGCGCGGTGCAGTGGAAACCGGCTCCGGGAGGCGGTGGTGACCTCGAGCTTCGCGATCCCCGCGGTGGTTCGCTGCACATCGTCCGCATGGATGGACGACTGACGCCGTCGGAGGCGGCTCGGGCGCACGCCCTCGCGGACCTGGCGATGGTCCTCAGCGCGCCGGAGGCGGACGCGGTCCGCTGGCGTCGGCCGGAGGCGGCCGACCTCGGAGCGATCGCCGCGATGCACGACCGGTGCTCGGACTCCTCGCGGTACCGGCGGTACAACTCCGGGATGGCGCGCCCGAGCGCGCGGCAGCTGGCCAAGCTGATCAATCCGCGCCTGGGGGTGTCGCTGGTCGGCGTGGCGCCGGACGGGCAGATCGTCGCGCTCGGGAACCTGATGTGGTGCACGGACGAGGCGACGCCGGCCGAGCTCGGGCTGCTGGTCGAGGACGCGTGGCAGGCGCACGGGCTGGGCACGGCGCTGACCCGACGGCTGCTCGCCGCGGCCGCCGACTCCGAGTGCGAGCAGGTGCACGCGGTCGTGCGGCCCGACAACCAGCCGATGCTGCGACTGCTGGCCGGGCTCGGCCTGCCGCTGCACCGGGCCTGGGACGACGGCATGCTCACGGTGACGGTGGACCTAATGGATTTGGCCCGTCTGTAGGCTTGGCGGGTGATCGATCTTCGCTTCCTCAGGGACAATCCGGACGCCGTTCGCGCTAGCCAGCGTGCCCGGGGCGAGTCGGAATCCCGGGTGGACGACCTGCTGGCCGCGGACGAGGCCCGGCGGGCCGCGGTGGCCAAGGCCGACGCGCTGCGCGGGGAGCAGAAGGCGGTCTCGAACAAGGTCAAGGCGGCTTCGAAGGAGGAGCGGCCCGCGTTGGTGGCCGCGGCTCGGGAGCTGGCGGCGACGGTGAAGGCGGCCGAGGCCGACCAGGCTTCTTCGGATGCCGCACTTCGCGAGGCGCACCTGGCTATTCCGAACGTCGTCGAGGAGGGCGCGCCTCCCGGGGGTGAGGACGACTACGTCGTCGTGCGTGAGGTCGGGACGATTCCTTCGTTGGACGCTCCACTGGACCACCTGGAGCTGGGCGAGAAGCTCGGCGCTATCGACATGGAGCGCGGGAGCAAGGTCAGCGGGTCGCGGTTCTTCTTCCTGACCGGCGTCGGCGCGCTGCTGGAGCTCGCGCTGCTCAACATGGCGATCGCCCAGGCGGTCGAGTACGGCTTCACGCCGGTGATCACGCCGACGCTGGTGAAGCCCGAGATCATGGGTGGCACCGGGTTCCTCGGCGCGCACGCGGACGAGATCTACCGGCTCGAGGCCGACGACCTCTACCTGGTCGGTACGAGCGAGGTGCCGCTGGCCGGCTTCCACTCGGACGAGATCCTCGACCTGTCGGGCGGCGCGAAGCGGTATGCGGGCTGGTCGACGTGTTACCGCCGGGAGGCCGGCTCGTACGGCAAGGACACCCGCGGGATCATTCGCGTCCACCAGTTCGACAAGGTGGAGATGTTCTCCTACACGACGCTGGACCAGGCGCACGAGGAGCACCAGCGTCTGCTCGCGTGGGAGGAGGAGATGTTGGCCAAGGTGGAGATCCCGTACCGGGTGATCGACGTCGCCGCCGGTGATCTCGGGTCGTCGGCCGCGCGGAAGTTCGACTGCGAGGCCTGGGTGCCGACGCAGGGCCGGTACCGCGAGGTCACGTCGACGTCGAACTGCACCGACTTTCAGGCCCGGCGGCTGAACATCCGGCATCGCGGGGCGTCGGGGCGGCCGGAGCCGGTGGCGACGCTGAACGGGACGCTGGCGACCACCCGGTGGATCGTCGCGATCCTGGAGAACCACCAGCAGCCGGACGGGTCGGTGGTGGTGCCGGCCGCGCTGCGCCCGTTCCTCGGCGGCCGGGACGTGCTCGCGCCGTGAGACCTGGTTGGCGTCCCAAGCTCGTTGCGCTCGACCTGGACGGCACCGTCGTGCCGTACGGGCGGGCGGGTACCCGGCCGAGCCTCGCGGTGGCCGCGGCGGTCGGCCGGGTGATCGACGCCGGCGTGCCGGTGGTGGTGGCGACCGGTCGGGCCGTTCCCGACGCTGTGGATACCGCGGTGGCGCTGGGGATCCGAGGCGTCGAGTTGGTGTGTACGAACGGCGCGGTCGTGTACGACGCCGGAACGGCGTCGGTTATCCACAGCGTGACTGTGGACGTGGCGCCGGCGGCCAAGGCGCTCGCCGCCCGGATCCCCGAGGCGGTGTTCGCGGCCGAGCGCGCTCCGGGCGGGTTCGTCGTGACGGATGGGTTCCACCGGGAGTTCACGGTCGGGCGGGAACGGGTCGTCGACCTGGAGACGCTGGTGGCCGAACCGACCGTTCGTCTCGTGTGCGTGGCGCCCGGGTGGGACGTGACGCGGATGGGTGCGGTCGCGGCCGAGGTCCTGGATCCGGCCGAGTACAGCTGGGACCTCGGGTTCTCGGCCTGGCTCGACGTCCAGGCGCCGGGCGTCTCGAAGGCGACCGGCACCGCGATGGTCTGCGCCGACCTGGGCATCGACCCGTCGGACGTGCTGGCGATCGGCGACGGAACGAACGACATCGAGCTGTTCAAGTGGGTCGGCTGGGCGGTGGCGATGGGCCAGGCGCCCGAGGTCGTCCAGTCCTTCGCCGACGAGGTGACCGACCCGGTCGAGCTGGACGGCTGCGCCACGGTGCTGAGCCGGTGGTTCCCGTAAGTTCCGGGTGGCCCGCGCCGATGGGAGCGGGTGTGCTGCCGAGGCTCGTCGCGACCGACCTCGACGGGACGCTGATCCGGTCGGACGGGACGGTGTCTTCGTACACCCACGACGTCCTGCGCCGGGTGCGGTCGTCGGGCGTCGAGGTGGTCGGGGTGACCGGGCGCGGGCCCCGGCTGCGCACGCTCTCGGCCGCCGCGGTGGACGTCTCGCGGTACCTGGTGTGCGCGCAGGGCGGGTTCGTCCTCGACCTGGAGACCGGGGGCGTGCTGAAGGCGACGCGGATCGCCGGTGCGGTCGCCGCGCAGGCGGTTGCGCTGATCGAGGAGCGGGTCGGGCCGGTGCTGGTCACCGTCGAGGCGGAAGAGTCGGATTCGGCGCCGCTGCACGGGGACGCGGGGTTCGCGTGGCCGTATCCGGATCCGTGGGAGCCGCTGGATCGTGCGGCGATGTTCTCGGGTGACCTGCTGAAGCTGTTCGTGCTGGCGCCTGAGCTGGACGTCGACGAGTTCTTCGCGGTGGCTCGGTCGGTGGTGCCGCCTTCGGTGGGGGAGGTGACGTACGCCGGGCAGGGGTTCGTGGAGATCTGTCCGACCGGGGTGACGAAGGCGGCGGGGTTGGCCGTGGTGTGCGACACGCTCGGGGTGGCGGCGGCGGACGTGCTGGCGTTCGGCGACATGCCCAATGACATTCCGATGCTGGAGTGGGCCGGGCGGGGGGTCGCGGTGGCGAATGCCCACCCGTCGTTGAAGGCGGTGGCCGAGGAGGTCGCCCGCTCCAACGACGACGACGGGGTCGCCGGGTACCTCGAGCACCTGCTCGAGGGCGAGGGCTGACCGGTCAGCGCGGCCGGCCGCCGACCATACACGTCGGGCCGGGAGCGGGGAGCAGGTAGAGAGCCCCGTAGGCTCCCCGGCTCTGGTGGCCGAGGGCGTCCATGACGACGACGACCGCGACCTGGCTCGGCGGTATCGCGGCGGGGTCGATCGTCAGCTCGTTCCGGGTCTGCCTGGCGATGCGCCGATCAGGGGTTCCGCGGTCGGCAAAGAAGTAGGCCAACGGCTCCCCTCCGTCCACCCCCGTCAGGACGCCCCACGGAGCGATGGCCGGATCGGTCCCGCCGACGGCCCTCCCGATGCCGGTTCGGGCACCCGGTCGGGCCGGTGCGGTGGCCGAGCACGCCGGCAGCTCGTCGACGCCGATCGCTCGTACCCGACCCGCACCGTGGGCGCGCAGATCACGGTTGAGTGCCTCGGCGTCGGTCAGGTCGTGGAACGTGATCGTGATGGTTCCGTCGGGGTCCTCGGTCAAGGCGTAGGCCGCGCTCGGCGTCAGCCAGGCACTCAGCCCGGCCAGCAACGCGGCGATCACCGTGGTCACGGCGACAGTTGCCACCCCGCGTCGAACGCGGGAGGTCCGGCGCGGGGAGGGCACGTCATCGGCCCGTGTTTCGACGTGGGTGACGAGCTCGGCGAGGAGCGCGTCCTGGAATCGGCTCACTGGTGCTCCTCGGAGTTCGTGAGGGCTGCGCGCAGCGCGGTGCGGCCGCGGTGGAGACGGACGTAGACGAGGCCGGCCCCGACGCCGGTCACCCGGGCGGCCTCGGCCGGGGTCAACCCGTGGACGTCGACGAGTTCAACCACCTGGCGCTGGGACTCGGGTAAGGCCGCGAGCAGGCCGACTGCTCCGGCACCACGCCGCTCGGCGTCGATCCGGGCCTCGAGGTCGGCGACGTCGTCCGGCTCCAGTAACCGCCGTCCGATGATGCGGCCCATCGTTCGGTGGTCGCTGGTGCGGTCGCGGTGGAACCGCCGGAGGCGGTTGTGGGCGATGCCGATCAGCCACGGCAGCGGCCGGCCCCGACGTGGGTCGAACGTGCTCGCGCTCTCGACGGCAGCGAGGAACGTATCTGCGACCAGGTCGGCCACGTCGTGCGGATCGGTGAGCCGCCGGGAGAAATACCGGACGATCTCGTCGTAGTGCGCCCGATAGAACCGCTCCAGTGCGGCCGCGTCGTGCCCGATCCGGCGCGTGTCGACGTCGGGAGGCGGCCCGGCGGAGGCGGCCGGTGGTCGGGCCGGGGGTCGGACCTCGGCCCGGAGCGTGTCGGTCATACCTGTTCTTGCCACCAACGCCGCTCCGTCTTACCGGGCCAGCACTCAGTCGTCCTCGGGGAAGGCTTGCCACCTCGGTTCGGGGCTGGATTCGCCGACTCGGCGGGCGGCCCGGGCCTCGGCGGACTCGGACAGGCGGCCGGCGCGAGGACCGTCGGTGGGTGCCTCGTCCGGCTCGGCCGGGAGCGGGGGCATCGTCAGGGCGACCGCGGCCGCGGTCAGGAGCGCACTGCTGACCAGGCCGCAGGCGATCGCCGCCGTCCACGGCACCGCTACCCCCGCCACCCGCTCGGTACCGAACGCCACGTCCGCGTAGAACGACTCCCAGAGGGTCACGACCCAGTCGACCGACCCGACTACGACCAGCGCGCCCAGGCCCGCGTAGCGGAACGTCAGGCGGGCGGGGCGGGCCAGCGCGGTCAGGCCGGCCGCGACCAGTGCGGCCACGGCGAGAAACCCGGTCAGCAGGGCCAGTAGCGACCACTCGCTCGGCAGGTGCCCCTCGTCGCCGACCGGGCGCACCCAGGCGACCGGCACCACCAACGCGATCGCCGTTCCGGTCAACGCCAGGATCTTGCCAGCGTTCAACGCTGAGGCCGGCGGCCCTAGCGGCCCCGCCGCCACGGGGCCTGGCGGGCCCTCCCAGTGGTCGGGCGCGGGCCGGAACCAGCGCACGACGGCCGCGCCGATCAGCACCAGCAGCGTCGCGACCACCGCCACCGCGCCGATCCCCCCGCCGATGATCTGGCCGAAGATGTGACCCCGGTACGCCGCGTCGCGGGTCTCCGGCGGCATCGCGTCGACGTACTCCTGGTACCGGATGTACGCGGCCAGGAACGCCAGCAACGTGGCCGGCAGCAGGGCCGGAACCGCGGCCCGCAGCAGCGGCGCCCCTAGCGACGAGGCCCGCAGGATCAGGATCGCCACCGCGGCGAACAGCAGCGCGAAGCCGACCGCGTAACCGCCCAGGACGTACACCGTCGGCAGCGCGGTGCCGGGATCGATGTTCTCGACCGTGTCGTCGCCGGCGCGCAGCGCCCGGTGGAGCAGCGCGATCTCGCCGAGGAAGTGGTAGGCGGCGAACAGCCCGCCGAGCGCTCCGATCGCCAGCAAGCCGGCCACGACCCGGTCGAGCAACCGTTCAGTGCGTACCAGTTGCCGCGCAGAAGCCATGCCGCATTGTCGCCGGACCGCACCGGGCCCCTGCACGCGACCGGCCGGATGCTCATCCGAGCATCCGGCCGGTCACTATCTACTACTCAGCTGTCGCTGCGGTTTCCGCCGCTGCGGGACGCGCGCTGCTCCGGCGTCCACCGCGGACGGCGCGGGTCCCGGTCGGACCGCTCCCGGTAGGAACGGTCTCCCCGGTCCGACCGGTAGCCGCGGTCGTCGCCCGACCGCTGCGTCGGCCGGCCCTCGCCGCCGGTGGGCCGCTCGCCGCGGTCCGGCCGCTCGCCGCGCGGGTAACGGTCGCCGCCCTCCGGGCGGTCGCTCCGCTCGGACCAGCGCGGCCGGTCCGACCGGCGCGGTCCGCCGCGGTAGCCGCCTTCGCGGCGATCCGGCGAATTCCGACGGAACCCGCCGCTGCGTCCGCGCTCACCGTCGAACTCACGATTGCGACGACGACGGGACTCAGCCGCGGCCAGTTCCTCCTCGGTCGGCGGCGGCGGAGCCGGCGGCAGCTTGTCGGTCAGCACGCTGGGCAGCGGTGCCTCGGGCGCGATCGTCGACCGGATCGGGTTGATGCCGGCCAGCTTCGCGAGCCGGTGCGCGGTCTTCCGGCTGTACGGCGCGACCAGGGTCGCCACCACGCCGGACGCCCCGGCGCGAGCCGTGCGACCGGCCCGGTGCAGGTACGACTTCGGGTCGGTCGGCGGCTCGAAGTGCACCACCAGCCCGACGCCGTCGACGTGGACGCCACGCGCGGCCACGTCGGTCGCGACCAGAACCGGCGAGCGCCCGTTCTTGAAGTTCGCGAGCACGCGGTTGCGCTGGCCCTGCGTCCGGCCGCCGTGCAGGGGCTCGGAGAAGATGCCGCGCTCGGTGAGCTGCTCGGCCAGCCGGTCGGCGCCGGCCTGGGTCTTCACGAACACGATCGTGCGGCCGGTGGACCGGACGAGGTCGGCGACGACACGCACCTTGTCGGCGTGGATCACGTGGAGCATGTGGTGCTCCATCGTGTCGACCGACGCCGTGGCCGGGGCCAGGGAGTGCGTGACCGGGTCGTGGAGGTACTCGCGTACCAGCGTGTCGACGTCGTTGTCGAGCGTCGCCGAGAACAGCAGGCGCTGGCCGTCCGGCCGGACCTGGTCGAGCAGGCCGCGGACGACCGGCAGGAAGCCCATGTCGGCCATCTGGTCGGCCTCGTCGATCGCGGTGATCTCGACGTCGTCGAGCACCGCGCTACCGCGGCGGATGTGGTCTTCCAGCCGGCCCGGAGTGGCCACGATCACGTGGACGCCCCGCCGGAGGTCTTCCAGCTGCCGGGACATGGCCGCGCCGCCCACGATCGGGCGAACACGCACGCCGACCGCCCGGCCCAGCGGGGCCAGCGCGTCGGTGACCTGCAGAGCCAGCTCCCGGGTGGGCACCAGCACCAGGCCGAGCGGGTGACCGGGACGAACCCGGGCCCCGGCCAGCTTGGCGACCAGCGGCAGCCCGAAGGCCAGCGTCTTTCCGGAGCCGGTGGCCCCACGGCCGAGAACGTCTCGACCGGCCAGGACCTCGGGAATCGTCGCCGACTGGATCGGGAACGCGTCGGTCAGCCCCTGCCGGCCGAGCGCAGTCACGATCGCGGACGGCAGGCCGAGGTCGGAGAACGGGATCAGAGCCGGAGCGGTGTCGGGCTCCAAACTCTCCAGAATTGCATCTTCCGATGCGAAATCAGGCATTTCAGAAACAGCAGACAGCGTTGGCACAGAACAGCTTTCCGGGCGGACGACAGCAGCTATGGCCATCCACCCCGGTCGGGGTAACAGGGGATCTCCGATACACGGATCGGTACGCCGAACCCACACACCACCGGACACGGGTTCGCGTCGCCTAGAAGGAACAGTCTTACGAGGTCGTGGATTCCCCTGAGCTGCTGGAGGGCCCCCGCGAGGTCTCGTTGATTACAAGAATACCTGGTCCGGACGACACTCCCGCCGACGGCGCTGATCAGCCTTACGGACCCTCAGTTGAGCCAACAGGCCACATCTTTCTCACAGCGGGTCGGCTGGTCTCGGTGGACGGGGATGCCTACCGTCTCTAAGCATGGGAACAGGTGGTCCCGGCACAGCACCGGGGAACAGCCAGCTCGCCGAGGCGGGCCGTCGCATGAGAGGAACCGCGATGTACCGGCTGCACTGCCCAGAGTGCGCACGGCCCGGCGTCACGCGAACGAACCGTCGCGAGGTACAGGCGCTGGCCAACACGCACAACCAGATGCTCCACCGCGGCCAGCCGGTAGCAATTGTCCGGATGGCCGGTTGGAACCTTTTTCGGAGGGTGACCCGTCAGTCCTGATCGGTAGTTAGTTCCCCCAGTAAACCCAATGATCGACCGGGGCCTCGCGCGAGCGCGCGGGGCCCCGCTTCGTTCAATAGGCTGGCGACCATGCACGCGATCACGATCACCGAGCCGGGCGGACCCGAGGTACTGCGCTGGACCGAGGTCCCCGATCCGGAACCCGGGCCCGGCGAGGTCCTGATCGACGTCGTCGCGTCCGCGGTGAACCGGGCCGACATCATGCAGCGCCAGGGCTTCTACCCGCCGCCGCCGGGGGCGTCCGAGTACCCGGGCCTGGAGTGCTCGGGCCGGATCGTCGCGCTCGGGGCCGGCGTCGAGGGCTGGAGCGCCGGCGACGAGGTGTGTGCGCTGCTGGCCGGCGGCGGCTACGCGGAGAAGGTGGCCGTCCCGGCCGGGCAGGTGCTGCCGGTCCCGGAGGGCGTCTCGCTGGCCGAGGCGGCCGGCCTGCCCGAGGTGTACTGCACGGTCTGGGCCAACGTCTTCGCGGTCGGGCGGCTCGCCCCCGGCGACACGTTCCTGGTGCACGGCGGGGCCGGCGGCATCGGCACCGCGGCGATCCAGCTGGCCTCGGCCTACGGCGCCCGCGTGTTCACGACGGCCAGCGCGGCCAAGCACAACCGCTGCCTCGCGCTCGGCGCCGAACGGGCGATCGACTACCGCACCGAGGACTTCGTCGAGGTGCTCGACGAGGTCGGGGGCGCCGATGTGATCCTCGACAACATGGGCGCGAAGTACCTCGAGCGGAACGTCTCGGCACTGGCCACGAACGGGCGGCTGCTCGTGATCGGAATGCAGGGCGGCGTCAAGGGCGAGGTGAACCTGAGTGCGCTGATGTCCAAGCGCGCCTCGATCACCGCCACGTCGCTGCGCGCGCGTCCGGCCGAGGAGAAGGCCGAGATCGTCGCGGACGTGAAGGCGCACGTCTGGCCGCTGCTGGAGTTCGGCAAGATCCGCCCGGTCATCGACCGCGCGGTCGCACTCCCGGACGCCGCCGAGGCCCACCGCGCGGCCGACTCCGGCGACGTCATCGGCAAGGTGCTGCTGGTCCGCTAAGGCGCGGGCACCACCAGGCGCCAGGTGTCGGCGGCGAACTGGAGCTGGAAGCCCAGGCCGGTGTAGAAGTGCAGCGCGTTGTGGGCGTTCTCGGTGTCGACGCCCAGGCCGACCGCGCTGCGTCCGCGGGCGGCGAACTCGACGAACGACGTCCGTAGGAGCGCGGTGGCGATGCCACCGCCCCGGGCCGCGGCGACCGTCCCGAGGTTCTGCACCCAGCCGGTCGCCTCCCGGTCGTTGTGCCCGATCAGCACTCCGACGTCGGTCGACCCCCGGGACGCGATCCAGGTCAGCGTCCAGTCGCGGTGGTCGGCGTCCATCCGCTTGCGCCACTCGTCGTACGACGTCGGCTCGAAGCCGAAGTGCCCGGCGAACGTCTCCTGGACGAGCCGGTACGCGGTCTCCTGGTCGTCGGGCGACGTCGCGACCCGGATCGTGACGTCGGCCGGGAGCGCGGGCTCAGCGTCGTCGGAAGGAGAGACCGGACGGGTGAGCACGTGGTGGCGCCGCACGGCGCGCCACCCGCGCACCGGGAGCGCGTGAACGGCGAGGACCGACTCGGGCGTGAGCGCCAGATGCAGGTCGGCGGCCTCGACGCCGGTCGCCGCGGCGATCTCGGCGGCCCGGGCCGTGAGCAGGTCGAGCAGGAGCGAACCGGCCGACACCGCGTCGCGGAGCACGTAGTGGTCGACGTCGAGCCGGCCGCTCGCGGAGGCCGGCCAGAGGACCGCGTAGGCGACCAGGCGGTCGCCGTCGTAGGCGAGCCAGGAGTCCCGGGCCAGGTCCCCGGCCCGGCGGAGGTCGCCCTCGACCTCGTCGACGGCGTAGCCACCCTCTCCGGTGTCGACGAGATCCACGACGTTGATCAGGTCGCGGATGGCGGGCGCGTCGGCGATCTCCGCGGGTCGGACCGTCAACTCAGCAGTAGCAGGAGTACTCAGGGGTTGAGAGGGCATACCCTGCACCCTCCGCCACCGGCGTCCGCAAGCACAAGAAGATTGGGAGAGGATGGTCCCATGACCGAACCTCAGTCCCCTGATGAGCGCCCCGACTCGCCCGGTCAGACCGTGATGGTGATGGGTCCGGACGGCTCGCCGGTCGGCGCAATGCCGGTTGAATTGGGCAAAGAAGACAGCGACAACGACCCGGCGCGCCTGATCGAGCAGCCGGGCAAGGTCATGCGGATCGGCAGCATGATCAAGCAGCTCCTCGAGGAGGTGCGGGCGGCGCCTCTGGACGAAGCGAGCCGGGCCCGGCTCAAGGAGATCCACGCGCGGTCGATCTCCGAGCTGGAAGACGGGCTGGCGCCCGAGCTGCGGGACGAGCTGGAGCGGCTCTCGCTGCCGTTCACCGACGACGTGACGCCGACCGAGCCGGAGCTCCGGATCGCCCAGGCGCAGCTGGTCGGCTGGCTGGAGGGCCTGTTCCACGGCATCCAGGCCGCGCTGGTCGCGCAGCAGATGGCGGCCCGCATGCAGCTCGAGCAGATGCGCGGACGCCCGGCGCTCCCGCCCGGGCTCGGGGGCATCGTTTCTCCCGAGGGCGGCCCGACCGGCCACGGCACCGGCCAGTACCTGTAGGTCAGCGCGGGGTGGTGGCTTCGACCTCGTCCAGCAGGGCGTCGAGGTAGGTCGCCACCCCGTCGGCGTCGTTGCCGGTCGTCACCGTGTGCGCGACCGCGGCCGCCTCCGGGTGGGCGTCGGCGACGACCACGCCGCGCCCGGCCCACGTCAGCATCGGGATGTCGTTCGGCATGTCGCCGAAGGCGACGATGTCCTGCGGGTCGACGCCGCAGCGCTGGGCGACCCATTCCAGGCCGGTGGCCTTGGTGACGCCGCCGGCCGACACCTCGATCAGGCCGCGGAAGCCCGAGTGGGTCGGGGTGACCCGACCGTCGAAGACCCGGGTGCAGCGCGTCCAGAGCTCGGCCGCCTCCACGCTGGGCGCGCGGATCAGCAGTTTCTCCACCGGCTCAGCGACCAGCTCGTCGTAGGAGACCTGGTTCTCGTCTCGGCGGCCGAGGTCGTGCCGGACCGGGTACTCGGGTTCGTGCAGCATCCGGCGGCCGCGTTCGACCGCGAAGATCGCGTCGGGGAACGTGTCGCGGACCGATTCGGTGACCGCTCGTAGCGTGTCGGCCGGGATCGTCCAGTTCTGCAGCACCTGGCCGGAGGCGCCGTCGAGGACAACCGCTCCGTTGGCGCAGACGACCCGGCCGCGCCGGCCGGTCTGGGCGAGGACCGGGTCCATCCAGCGCCAGGGCCGGCCGGTGACGAAGACCAGCGTGATGCCGCTGCGCTCGAGGCGTTCGAAGGTGGCGAGCGTGCGCTCCGAGACGGTCAGGTCCGATCTGAGCAGGGTTCCGTCGAGATCGGTGGCGACCAGCTTGGGCACGAACACACGTCCAGCCTTACACGCGGCGGCGCAATGTACCCGTCGGATGTCGGGTTTGGTTACGCCGGATTGTGGTTACGCTGCGTAGGTGCCGAACTACGCGACCTCGAACGTCGTGGACCGGACCGCACTGCTGGCGTTCCTGCGCCCTCGTCACCACGGGTTGCTGGCCACCACCCGGAAAGACGGGCGGCCCCAGCTCTCGCCGGTGACCTGCGGGGTGGACGACGCCGGCCGGATCGTCGTCGCGACGTACCCCGAGCGGGCGAAGGCCTGCAACGCCCGGCGCGACGAGCGGGCCAGCATCTGCGTGCTCTCGTCCGACTGGGACGGGCCGTGGGTGCAGATCGACGGGGTGGCCGAGGTACTCGATCTGCCGGGGGCGCTGGAGCCGTTGGTCGAGTACTACCGGGTCATCGCCGGTGAGCATCCGGACTGGGACGGGTACCGGGCGGCGATGGAGCGGCAGGGGAAGGCGTTGATCCGGATTTCGATCGAGCGGTGGGGACCGATCGCTACCGGGGGCTTCCCGCCGCGGCTCGCGGGAGCCTGACGGGGATCCGACACGGGTCGCTTCCTCCCTGGTCCTATCCTGGCCTGCAGAGGGCGAGGGGAGGTCGGGTGACACCTGCGGGCACCGGGCCTCGACTCGGAGACCGATATGTCCTCGGCGAGGTGTTGGGGCGCGGGGCGACCGGTGCGGTCTACGCCGCGCACGACGTCCACCTCGACCGGCCCGTCGCGGTCAAGGTCCTGATCCAGGCCGGCGACACGCTGACGACGCCGGAACGCTTCCAGCGCGAGGCCCGCACGACCGCCCGGCTCAACCACGCGAACATCGTCGCGGTCTACGACGTCGGCCGGGTGACCGAGCGCGACACGGTCGACGCCGCTCCGGGGACGCCGTTCCTGGTCATGGAGCTGCTGACCGGCGGGAGCTGGAAGGACACGCTGTCGCGGGGCAACCCGTCGCCGCCGCGGGTGGCGTCCGCGCTCGCCGGGGTCGCTCGGGCGTTGGCGGCCGCGCACGCGGTCGGCGTGACGCACCGGGACATCAAGCCGGCGAACGTGCTGATCAGCGCGGACGGCTCGGCCAAGCTCGCGGATTTCGGGATCGCGAAGTCGGTGGAGTCGACCGGGCTGACGAAGCAGGGGGAGATCGTCGGGACGTTGGCTTACACGGCGCCCGAGTGTCTCGAGGGGCAGGCGGCCGGGCCGGCCGCGGACGTGTGGTCGTTCGGGGTCTTGCTGTACGAGAGTTTGTCGGGGCGGCGGCCGTTCGAGCAGGAGACGCTCGGGGCGTTGATCACGGCTATTCAGTCGGGTCGGTATCGGTCGTTGGCTTATGACTTACCGGCGTTGCCGCACAGTTTGTCGGCGACCGTGGATCGGTGTCTTGACCCGGATCCTCCGCATCGGCCTTCGGCGGCGGAGTTGGCTCGGGTTCTGGGTGAGGCTGCGGCGGCTGGGGAGTCTTCGGCGCCAGTGACTACGGTTACGCCGTTCTTGGGGCCGGTGGAGTTTCCGGTGTCTGGTCCTCCGGTGTCTGGGGGGCCGGTGTCTGGGCCTCCAGGCTCTTGGCGGGGTGGGGCGCCGCCGGCGCCTCCCACGTCTGGGGGGCCTAGCTGGGGGCGGCCGGTTTCGGGGCCGCCAGTGTCTGGGGGACCGGTGTCCGGGGGGCCGGTGTCTGGGCCGCCTCGGGGTGGGTCGGGGACCAGTCCGGTGCCGATTCCTGGGCTGCGTAGCAGCGGGCAGTTGCCGGTTCCGCCGCGGGGTGGGGCCGGGGCGGGTGGGGCGCCGCCGCCGTCGGGGCGGCCGGTGGCCGGGCCGGGGCGGCCGGTGGCCGGGCCGCCGCCCGAGCCTCCGCGTAAGAGGCGCCGCTGGCTGGTTCCGGTCGCCGGGGTCGTCGCGTTCGTGGTGCTTGCCGGGGGCGTCCTCGGCTCCCGGGCCCTGATCGACAGCGTCTCGGGCTGCAGTGGCGAGCTCCCGCTGGTCGTCGCCGCCTCGCCGGAGAAGTCCGGCATCGTCAGCGCGCTCGCCGATCGCTTCAATGCCGATCCGAGCGACGTCGACGGGCGGTGCATCAAGGTCCGGATCGTCACCGTGAAGTCGGGTGAGGCCGTCGACGCGCTGGCCAAGGGCTGGCCGACCGACGACTATGGCGACCGGCCGGACGTCTGGTCACCCGCCTCCAGCGTCTGGGTCGGCCTCGTCGGCCAGCGCGTCGGTGCGATCGGGACGCCCGCCAAGGCGCCCAGCCTGGCCCGGTCCCCGCTGGTCATCGCCGCCCCGGAAGCCACCGCCAAGGCCCTGGGCTGGCCCGACCGGCAACCCAGCTGGCAGGACATCGCCCGCTACGCCGGTAACGACGCCGCCTGGAAGGCCGCCAGCCACTCGAACACCCCGTTCGTGTTCGCGCGCACCAACCCGCTCGTCTCGACGTCCGGATTGCACGCGACGCTCGCCGCGTACCTGGCCGCACCCGGCCACACCGGGGACGTCCAACAAGATCTGGAGCGGAACAGCGTCAAACTCTTCCTCAGGACCCTGGAGCGGTCGACCGACCGCTACGGAGACACGACGCTGACGTTCCTCGACACGCTGCGGCAGCAGCAGGAGGAGCAGGCCGCGACGACGGTCTCGGCGCTCGCGGTCGAGGAGCAGACGGTCTGGGCGTACAACCAGGGCGAGCCGCTGAGCGCGGGGGCCAGCCATCTGCCGCCGCCGAAGGAGAAGCTCGTCGCGCTGCACCCGAGCGACGGAACGCTGGTCTCCGACCATCCGTACGTCACCGTCGACAGCGTGATCGACGCGCCGTGGGTGACGCCCGCCAAGCGGACCGCGGCCGACAAATTCCTCAGCTTCCTGCTGGCCGGTCCGCAGCAGGAGACGTTCCGCGCCGCGGGGTTCCGCGGTGCGGACGACAAGCTCGATCCGGACGTGGTGGCCAAGTCGAACGGCCTGATCAGTGCGGACGCCCCGACCGCGTTCGCGCCGCCGCAGCCGGCCGCCGTGCAGGCGCTGCTCGGAGCCTGGCGGAACCTCAACAAGCCGGCGAACGTGCTGATCGTGCTGGACACGTCGGGGTCGATGAACGAGAAGGTGCCGGGGACCAGTACGACGCGGTTGCAGTTGGCGACCCGGGCGGCGAAGGAGTCGCTGTCGTATTTCGGGTCGAACGATTCGGTGGGGCTGTGGGAGTTCTCGACGCACCTGTCGGGGTCGGTCGATCATCGGCAGATCGTGGCGCTGGGTCCGAAGGACGAGGCTGCGCTCAGCCGAGGGCTGGACAGTCTGAAGGCGAAGAACGACACCGGGCTGTACGACACGGCGCGGGATGCGGTCGATACCGTGCGGGAGTCCGCGGATGCGGACGGCATCAACGCGGTCGTGCTGCTGACGGACGGGGATAATCAGGATCCGGGGAGCATCTCGCCGGGGGCGTTGTTGACGTCGCTGAAGAAGGCGCCGAGGGTGCACGTGTATCCGGTGGCGTTCGGGAGTGAGTTGACGCCGGCCGGGAAGAGGGTGTTGTCGCAGATAGCGGCGGCGACCGGGGGGCAGTATTACGAGTCGAACGATCCGCGCAATATCGAGTCGGTACTGGGCGATGTGATGTCGAACTTCTGAGGCCGCCGTTCAGACTTCCAATTCCAGCTCGTTGCCGAATTACTCGTACGGCTGGGACGGCGTCGGGATGCCGTTGACGGTGGCGGCTTTGAGGACGGGCACGGCCTGCCAGGGGTCTTTCGACTTGCTTGGTTCCCAGGTGCCGGTCACCTTCACCCAGGCGTCTCTGGTCACTCGGATCGGGGAGTCGACTACCTGCACCTGGAACGGGCGGGCATCCGCGGCGCAGCAGTTCACCTTCATTCGGGTGAGGTACCACGTGTCACCGGTGTGTGGGGTGACGAATCCGGTCAGTTCCACGGTGTGACCCTCCAGGGTCTTGCCGTCGTCCCAGACTGCTCGGCGGGCATAGTCCACGATCTTGAGCTGGACCGGGTCCGCGCCGGTCAGCGCTGGGTAGGTGACCGACCTCGGGGGTTTGGGCACGGTCACCGCGCCTCGTTCGGCGGCGAAGGAGCCCAGAGCCGGGGGTGGCACCAGCACCAGGACGAACACCGGCAGGATCCACAGCCAACCGACGCCATGTCCGTCCGAGCCGTGTGAGTGGCCTTCCTCCGCGTCCGCGTGGGAAACGTCGGCCTGGGGAGCGTCCGTATTGGCGCCTGGGCCGTGAGTTCGGACTCTGGCCTCAGCCCACCGCTCCTCGGAGCGTTCGGCCGCCTCGCGGCCGCGCCAGTCCTTCAGGAAGCCGAGGACGCCGAACGCCATCAGCAACACACCGGTCGCGACCAAGGGGATCGTGAGCACGCCGCGGACGTAGTTCAGGTACTCGCCGGAGATGACCAGCTTCAGCAGGACCGCACCGAGCAGGACGAAGACGATCGCTTGGACCTCGCGCCGCATCAGGCGACTCCGATCAGCAGCAGGCCGGTGGTGACCGAGGCCGCGACCGCGACGACGAACGTCAGCGGCGCGAATCTGGTGGCGAAGGCTCGGCCGAACGTTCCCGTCTGCAGGGCGATGAGCTTGAGGTCGACGACCGGTCCGACGACCATGAACGCCAGCTGCGCCGGCACGGGAAACCCGGTCAGGCTGGCCGCCACGAAGGCGTCCGCCTCCGAACAGATCGAGAGGACGACGGCGAGCAGGGCCAGCACCAGGATCGAGAGCACCGAGACGCCGGCGACGGCGGTGATCCAGCTCGGCGGGACGACGACGTTCATCGTGGCGGCGGCCGCGGCCCCGATCACCAGGAAGCCGCCGGCCTCGAAGAAGTCATGGGCCACGGCCAGGCGGAAGGCCTCGAACCTCGGCGTGCCGTCGGACGCGGCCGGCAGCCGCCGGGCGACCACGCGGCCCAGCCACTCCGGGCGCCCGAAGCGGGCCCAGATCCAGCCGACGATCACCGCGGTGGCCAGCGAGGCGACGAACCGCCCGACGACCATCATCGGCTGGCCGGGGAACGCGACAGCGGTCGCGACCAGCACGATCGGGTTGATCGACGGCGCCGAGAGCAGGAACGCGAGCGCGGCCGCGGGCACGACACCGCGCTCCACCAGCCGGCCGGCGACCGGGACCGACGCGCACTCGCAGCCGGGCAGCAGCGCACCGGCCGCGCCGGCGACCGGCACCGCCAGCGAGGCCCGCTTGGGCAGGATCGCCGAGAACACCCGGGCGGGCACGAATGCGGTGATCGCGCCGGAGAGCACCACACCGAGCAGCAGGAACGGCAGCGCCTGGACGACGATCGCGCTGAACACCGTGGTCCAGGTCGCGACCGCGCCGCGGCCACCGATCAGGAACGAGAGCACCTGGCGGCCGATGAGCACCGCGATGATCGCCGTTACGAGCAGCGCGATGACGCCGGTGTGCGACTCGGGATCGGCGGCCTTCGACCGGACCTCGGAACGCGACGACATGAGCCGACGCTAACTCACGGGGGCCATGAGCCCGGTGAGCATCGATTTCTCATGTTTTCATGATCTCAAGTGGACACTGAACCGATCCACCCCGGGATACGTACTACCTGACGAAGATTCGTGTTTGAGAACCGTCCGTAAACGGCACTAATACAGCACCGGAGCGTTACCGCCCGAGGTCACCACCGTACTGGGAGCGAGGTGTTCGACGATGTCCCCTTCACATCTCACCGTTTACTACTCCGACGGGTCGGATACATCGTTCGACAACGTGACCTACCGAGTGTCCGATGAGTACCTGTACGTCGAACCCTCCAGTGGTGCGGCGGCGACGCCGATCGAGCTGTTCTCGGTTTACAGCTGGGTAGCGAAGACGGCACCGATGGCGGCCTGAGCAACCGCCGGATCTGATCAGCCCTACCGACTTCAGTCGGTAGGGCTGATCAATTTGTGAGCGCCGACACGTTACCCGCGAGTAAAGTGCCCGGCCATGGGAGCGAAGCGGACGGCGATCCTGGTGGGTGCGGCCGCGGCCGCAGCGGTGGTTCTCGCTCGACGGTCGGCCCGGGCGCACGCGCTCACCGACCCGCGGCTGGACGCGCTGGCGCCGGTTGCGCCGCGGTCCGAGCGGATGGTGCGGTCGGCGGACGGCACCGAGATCCACGTGGCCGAGTACGGGCCCGAGGGCGCGCCGATCGTGGTGCTGGCCCACGGCTGGACCTGCGGCATCGGCTTCTTCACGAACCAGATCCGGGCGCTCTCCTCAGACCTGCACGTGGTCGCGTACGACTTACGTGGGCACGGCGGTAGCGCGATCCCGAGCCCGGGGCGGTACACGACCGATGAATTGGCCGACGATCTGGCCGCGGTGCTGCGGGCCACCGTGCCGGACGGGCAGAAGGCCGTGCTGTTCGGGCACAGCATGGGCGCGATGAGCATCGTCGCGCTGGCGGCCCGGCACTCGGCGCTGCTCAACGACAAGGCGGCTGCGACCCTGCTCGCGAACACCGGCGTGACGAGCCTGGTCACCGACTCGCGGCTGCAGCCCGGGCCGGACGTCCTGCGTCGGCTGACCGCCCCGCTGAACCGGGCCGTGCTGGCCGCGCCGCTGCCGCTGGGCCCGGTGACGTCGGCGACGTTGCCGCTGATCCGCTACATCGCGCTGGCGCCGGGCGCGACGCGCGAGAACGTCGCGTTCTGCGCGCACGTGATCCTGGACACGCCCCGAACGGTGCGCGGCGGGTTCGGGGCGACGCTCGGGACGCTCGATCTGCGGCTCGCGGTGCCGCACCTGGGCCTGCCGACGACGGTCGTGACCGGGGAGTTCGACATCCTGACGCCGCCGGCGATGGGGCAGCGACTGGCCGCCGATCTGCCGAACGCGCGGTTGGTCGAGATCCCCGGGGTCGGGCACATGACGCCGGTGGAGGCGCCCGAGGTGCTCGAGCGAGAGATCCGGGCGCTGGTGCCGGCGATCGTGAACTAGGCGGCCGGCGTCGACGGGGGGTCGTTGACCTGGGGGGACGGGCAGATGACCTGGACGTCGACCGGCGTCGGGCGGAAGGTGCCCGGCGTCGTGATCAGGCCGCTGATCGAGATCGTGCCGGTGGCCGGGTTGGCGATCGTGATCGCCATGTTCGGCGAGAACGTGTCGGCCGCGGTCGTCGTGTTGACGCCGAGATCGCTCTCGCCCGAGCTGGCCGTCACCTTGTAGACGACGCGTGTCGCCGCCGAGACCGAGATCGTGAACCTGACGTTGACCGTCAGCGGGGCCGTGCAGTCCTTGGGCTGCAGCGGCGTGGACGAGGCGAGTGACGCGCTGACCACGGTGGCCGATGGGGGGACGTCCGGGTCGGGATCCGGGTCCGGGCTCGGCGTCGTGGGCGACGGGCTGAGGGTCGACTGGCTCGGTGAGGGCTGGGCTTCGGTCGGCGACGGGACCGGGGTGGTGGGGGTCGGTATCGGCGCCGGGTTGCTCTGACCTGGGTCTTCGATGGTGCTGGCGCGGGTTGCGCGGTCGGTGCGGCCGGAGGTGGCGACCATGTTGGCGATCGCGCCGGCGGCCAGGGCGAGGATCAGGATCGCGACGACGGCGAGGACCCGTTTTCCGCGGTTGCCGGGCGGGGGAGAGTCCGGGGTGAAGCTCGGGGGGTCGGTGGGGGGCGGGCCGCCGCCGACGTTGCCCGGGCCCCAGGCGAGTTCGCGGGCTCCGGAGACGGGTGGGGCGGCGTGATACGAGTCGTACCGAGGCCCGGAGACGGGCGGCGCTCCGGAGACCGGCCGGCCATAAACAGCTCCGCCGGAGATGGGTGCACCAGAGACCGGCCGCCCGTAGACAGCCCCGCCCGAGACCGGCGCGGCGCCGGACACCGGAACCCCGGAGATCGGTCGGCCATGAACAGCGCCCCCGGAGACCGGGAAGTCTCCCGAGTCGCGGCGGAACTCGCCCGTGTACGGCAGCGGCTCGCTCGGCAGCGGCTCGGCACCCGGACCCGACTGCCACGACAACGGCCGTAACTGCTCCGCCGGCCGCAACACCGCGAACACCGCGGTACTGAAATTGCTCGGCTCGTCCCCCTGCACGTTCGCCCGCTCGTCCGTGTCGACCCGTCCGGGCGGCGGCGGCACGAACTCGCCCGACCGCGTCGCCGACTCCTCCGACTCGTTGTCGGCGATGCTCTTCAGCATGGCCCGGGCCCGGGCGTGCTCGAGCCGGTTCTCCGGCGTCTTCTCCAGCAGCCCGTCGATGATCGGCGTCAGGCGCGCGCCGGCCCGCTTCGGGCGCGGGTGCGGCTGCGTCGCGCTGGCGAACAGCCCGACGATCGTCTCCTTGGCGGTGAACGGGCTGATGCCCTCGACCGCGAAGAACAGCGTGGCGCCGAGCGCGAACAGGTCGCCGGCCGGCGTCGTCTCGCCCTTCATCAGCCGCTCGGGCGCGATGTAGCCCGGCGACCCGAGCAGCGCGCCGGTCTTCGTCAACGTCTCGGTGCCGAACACCGACGCGATCGAGAAGTCGGTCAGCTGGGCCGTGCCGTCCCGCTGGATCAGCACGTTGTGCGGCTTCACGTCCCGGTGGATGACGTTCGACGCGTGCGCCGCGGACAGCGCGTCGAGCAGCTCGACGCCGATCCGGGCGACCTCGCGCGGGGTCAGCGGCCCGTCGGCGGCGACGACGCGGTCGAGCGAGCGCCCGTCGACGAACCGCATGATGATGAACGGCTGCTCGTCGTGCAGGATCACGTCGTGCACCGGCACGATGTTGGGGTGGTCGAGCCGCCCGGCGCTCTGGGCCTCGAGTAACGCGCGCTTGGTCAGCGTCTCGCGTTCGTCGGCGTTGATCGTAGAGGGGAAGCGGACCTCTTTGACGGCGACCGTGCGGTTGAGCCGCAGGTCGTAGGCGCGCCACACCACGCCCATGCCGCCCGAGCCGACCACTGCGTCGAGGCGGTACCGGCCATCGACTGCCCTCTGCTCAGCCATTCCTCCGCCATCTGTCGCCCCGACCGACGGTAGCCTCCCCGTGCACGTTGCACCGACGGTCCGATCGGATACCGGACAAGGGTGCAACCGCGAGCGTCAGCCCAGGCAGACGACGTTGATTTGCACCGGAACGGGAGAGAACCGGGTCGGCGATTCAACCACCGCCTGCACCGCATACTTGCCGCTGCCCTGGGCGAACAGCAAGCCCACCGAGTCCGTGCTCGTGAACGTCCGGTCGTCGTCGGTGACCGTGCCGCCACCCCCGGCGACCTCGCTGTCTCCCGGTGCGAGCGAGACGCGATAGCGGACGTCGGTCGGCACGTCGCTCACCGTTACCGAAAGGTTCACGGTGAAGGTCACCTCGTTCGCGCACGAGCCGAAGTAGCTCTTCGGTGAGACGTCGAGGTCGGCCGAGGTCACCTGCCCGACCGGCGCGGCCGGGGCGTCGCTGGGCCCGGGCGGGGCGGCCGAGGCCGACGGCGAGGACGACGCGGACGGTGACGCCGAGCCGCTCGGGCTCGCGCTGCCGCTGGGCGACGCGCTCGTGCTCGCCGACGCGGATCCGTCGGCCGACGGTGCCTCGGCCGACTCGGCCGGCCCGAGCGACGTCGTCACCGAGGTGGATCCGTCCCGGTCGTCGGTGCCGCCGCGGAGGGCGACCGCGGCCACGACCGCCACCGCGACGAGCAGGACGGCGAGCCCGCCGATCAACGCGCGCCTCCGACGCCGGCTGCTCGGATCGACGTGCGACGCCACGTCTGCCCGCGATGGCGGCCCCTCGCGTGACGCCGACGCCGCCGGAGCGCCGCCGTGCGAGATCGTCGGCGAATCGGTGCCCGCCGCGAATTCGTCCCACGCATCGGGCTCGGACGCCACGGCGACGCGCTGCGTAGCGTCCGTATCGAGTTCTTGGGTCAGCGCGTCGGAGACGGACGGGCGCGGGGCGCGGGCCACCGCGACGAGCGTCGCGCGGATCGACACCAGGTCGGGCCGGGCCGATGGGTCCTTGACCAGCAACGAGTTCAGCAGCGGGCCCAGCGGGCCGGCGCGCTCGGGCGCCGGATGCGGGTGGGTCGCGGTGGCGAGCAGCGCGGCGAGCGGGTCGGGGCGGTCGAACGGACCGTGACCCTCGACCGCGCAGAACAGCGTGGCGCCGAGGCCGAACAGGTCCGCCTCGGGACCGGTCTGCAGTCCGTTGAGCCGCTCGGGGGCGATGTAGCCGGGCGAGCCGAGCGCTCCGCTGCCGGCCGACATCGTGCCGCGGAGCGAGTCGGTGGCGATCGAGAAGTCGGTGAGCAGGACCTCGCCGTCGTCGGTGACCAGCACGTTCGACGGTTTGACGTCCCGGTGGACGACGCCGTTGCGGTGGGCCGCGGACAGCGCGTCGGTGAGCGCGATGCCGATCTGCGCGACCCGGGCCGGGCTCATCGGCCCTTCTTCGCGCACGATCTGGCTCAGCGAGCGGCCCTCGACCAGCCGCATCACCAGGCAGGGCATGCCCCGGTCGGCGACGACGTCGTGCACCGCGACGATGTTGGGGTGCGACACCCGGGCCGCGTGCCGGGCCTCGGACATCGCCCGGCGGACCAGGATCGTCCGCTGGTCGTCGGTGACGGCGTCGGGTAAGTGGACTTCCTTGACCGCGACCGGACGCCGTAGCCGCGTGTCGTAGCCCCGCCAGACCGTGCCCATGGCGCCGGTGCCGACCACGTCATCCACCCGGTAGCGCCCAGCGATCATCCGCACCGGGTCTCGGCCCGGCGCTCGCGTGGGTTCTGTCATCTCAGACACCAGTAGTCACCGTAGCCGCACGACCCTGGGTGCGCGGTGGGCGCCCGGTATTAGGCACGATGAACCAGTGACGACCACTCTTGAGCGACGGTTGCGTACCGAAATCGCCGGCGACGTCGCGTTCGACGCCGGTGCTCGCGCGCTCTACTCCGCCGACGCGTCCAACCACCGCCGGGTTCCGGCCGGGGTGGTGCTCCCGCGCAGCGTCGACGACGTGCTGGCCACGCTGGCGATCTGCGCCGCGGACGGCGTGGCGGTCACCATGCGTGGTGGCGGCACCACGATCGCGGGCAACGCGATCGGCCCGGGGATCGTGCTCGACACGTCCCGGTACCTGAACCGGATCCTCGACGTCTCCGGGAATCAGGCGGTCGTCGAGCCCGGTGTCGTCCTCGACGTGCTGCGTCGCCGGATCGCCCCGGACGGCCTGGACTTCGGCCCCGACCCGTCGACGCACAGCCGCTGCACGATCGGCGGGATGCTCGGCAACGACGCCTGCGGCTCGCACTCGGTCGCCTGGGGTACGACGTCTGACAACACCGACGCGCTGGACGTCGTACTGGCCGACGGGACGCGTCTCCAGCTGGGCGCGAACACCGCGGAGGAGTGGCGGCAGAAGGCCGCCGCCCCCACCCGCGAGGGACGGCTGTACGCCGACCTGGGGGCGATCGTCGACCCCAACCTGGCGCTCATCCGCACCACGTTCGGGCAGTTCAGCCGTCAGATCTCGGGTTACCCACTGCATCGCCTGCTGCCGGAGAACGGCCGTCACCTGGCCCGTGCGCTGGTGGGAACCGAGGGCACCTGCGCGGTGATCCTCGGCGCGACCCTGCACCTCAACCGGGCTCCGCGCTTCCGCGCGCTGGTGGTCCTCGGTTATGCGGACGCCGTAGCCGCGGCCGCCGCCGCGCCGGAGATCATCCCGCACCGACCGCTGACGATCGAGGGCATCGATCTGGCGCTGGTGAACGCCCTGCGGGCGCGGGGCCGGAGGCCGGCCGAGCTGCCGGCCGGTGAGGCCTGGCTGCTGGTCGAGGTCGGCGGTTCCACGCCGGCCGAGGCGGCGGACGCGGCGGCCTCGCTGGCGCGGCTCGTCCCGGGTGCCCCCCGGGTAGTGACCGACGCCGCCGAGATGCGCTCGTTCTGGCGCGTGCGCGAAGAGGGCGCCGGGCTGGCCACCCGGCTGGCCGACGGCTCCGAGGCCTGGCCCGGCTGGGAGGACTCGGCCGTGCCCCCGGCCCGGCTCGCCGACTACCTGCGCGAGTTCGCCGACCTCACCGAGCGGTACGGCTACCAGGGCGTCACCTACGGGCACTTCGGCGAGGGCTGCGTGCACGTCCGGCTCGACTTCGACCTGGTGTCGGTGGCCGGGCGCGACAAGTACGGGCTGTTCGTGCACGAGGCCGCGCAGCTCATCGTGAAGCACGGTGGGTCGCCGTCGGGCGAGCACGGCGACGGCATCGCCCGGTCGGCGCTGCTGGCCGACGTCTACAGCCCGGAGGCGGTGGCGCTGATGGGCGGGTTCAAGCGCGCCTTCGACCCGGCGGCGGCGCTGAACCCCGGCGTCATCGTCGATCCGCCGGCCGTCAACGACCTGATCCGGATCGCCTACACGCCCACCGTGCTGCCGGTGAACGGCTTCGCCTACGCCGACGACGGCGGGGAGTTCGACCGGGCCGTGCGTCGGTGCGTCGGGGTCGGCAAGTGCCGGAACGACCACACGCCCGGCGGTGTGATGTGCCCGAGCTACCAGGTGACCGGGGAGGAGAAGCACTCCACCCGGGGCCGGTCCCGGCTGCTGCTGGAGATGCTGCGCGGCGAGGTGATCACCGACGGCTGGCAGTCCGACGAGGTCGCCGAGGCGCTGGACGGCTGTTTCTCGTGCAAGGGCTGTCTCACCGACTGCCCGGTGAACGTCGACATGGCGACGTACAAGTCGGAGTTCCTGTACCAGCGCTACAAGGGCAAGCTCCGGCCGGCCGTGCACTACGCGATGGGGTGGTTGCCGGTGGCGCTGCGGGGAGCCGCACTGGCCCCGCGGGTCGCCAACGCGGTGACGGCGTTCGAGCCGGCGGCCCGCCTGATGAAGAAGGTCGCCGGGATCGCGCAGGAGCGGTCGGTGCCCCGGTTCGCGACCGGCGGGACTTTGAAGCAACGCCTCCGCCGTCGCCGAGGTTCAGCCCCGAAACAGCCCAGGACCGTGCTGCTCTGGCCGGACACGTTCACGAACTTCTTCGACCCACAGATCGGTGAGGCCGCCGTCGAGGTGCTCAACGCGGCCGGCTTCGCCGTCCGCGTCCCCTCGGGGGAGCTCTGCTGCGGTCTGACCTGGATCTCCACCGGTCAGTTGGACGTCGCCCGGACGGTGGCCCGTCGGACGCTGGATGCGCTCGAGCCGCACCTGGACGCGGGCATCCCGATCGTCGGGCTGGAGCCGAGCTGCCTGGCCAACTTCAAGCACGACCTGCCCGCGCTGCTACCCGACGACCCGCGGGCGAAGAAGCTCGCGGAACTCTCGATCACGCTGGCCGGAGTGCTGGAGCGGGACGCGCCCGACTGGGAGCCGCCGCAGACCGACCGGCCGGCGATCACCCAGGTCCACTGTCACCAGCACGCGGTCCTCGGCGACAAGCCCGACCGGGCGCTGGCCGCGGCGGCCGGCGTCGACCTGACCGTGCTGGACTCGGGCTGCTGCGGGGTCGCCGGGAACTTCGGCTTCGAGGCCGGGCACTACGAGATGGCCCAAGCCGCGGGCGAACGCGTGCTGCTGCCGGCCGTGCGGGCGGCCGATCAGGACACGATCGTGCTGGCCGACGGCTTCAGCTGCCGGACCCAGATCCGCCAGAACACCGACCGTGACGCTCACCACCTCGCCGAGGTGCTGGCCGGGCGACTGCGAAAGTAATCGTCCCAATTGTTCGTTTTGGCCGCGCATAACTGACCTGACACCCGGTTCCCTGCGGTGGCATAGTCGGTGCCGTTACCAACTATCGCCGGAGGTGCTGCATCGTGCGCGGGCGTTGGGCGAGCTACGTGGCGATCGGTGACAGCTTCACCGAGGGAATGGACGACCCGTACGGCGACGGTACGTACCGCGGCTGGGCCGATCTCGTCGCCGGGTGTCTGGCCGCGGAGTCGGACGGCTTCCGGTACGCGAATCTGGCCGTGCGCGGGCGGTTGCTGCCGGCGGTCGTCGACGCACAGGTGCCGCTGGCGGCGGCGATGAGGCCCGACCTCGTGTCGTTCGTGGCCGGGGGCAACGACGCGCTGCGCCGGCGGTTCGATCCGGTGCGGCTGGCCGAGGCCTACGAGGGCGCGGTCAAGCGGCTGGTCGCGAGCGGCGCGACCGTCGTGCTGTTCACTCCGGCCGACATCACGACGAACTACCCCGCGGCCCGGCGGTACCTGTTGCCGCGGATCGAGTTCTTCCTCGAGCTGATCCGGGAGACCGTCGAGAAGTACGACGCGTACCTGGTCGACCTGTGGGCCGACGACGGGTTCCGCGACCGCCGGCTGTGGAGCATCGACCGGCTGCACCTCAACGAGAGCGGGCACCGCCGGGTCGCGCACAACGTGCTCGAGACGCTGGGGCTGGACTGCGACCCGGATTGGGTGGCCGCACTGCCGGCGGCCTCGCCGGAGAAGTGGTTCGCGGCGAGGCGCGCCGATCTGCAGTGGGCTCGCGTGCACTTGGCGCCGTGGATAGGGCGCCGCCTCACCGGCCGCTCCAGCGGTGACACCGTCACCGCGAAGCGGCCGGATCTGGCCGAGATCTAGTCTTCTTCGTCGCCGAGGCCTAGGTCGCATTCGCCGGGCTCGTGCTCCGGCTTGGTCGGGGGTTCGAGGCCGTAGCGATCGAGCAGGTCGTTGACGCGGTCCATGGCCGCGTCCGGATCCGGCAGTTCGAGCAGCAGCGAGGCGAACGGCTCGTCCGAATCGGCCCGCACCAGGTGCAGGATCAGATCGGCCTCGATGCCCACGTCTGGGCAGTACAGCGGCTCGTAACCGACCGCTACCCGGGCGTCCAGATCGACGACCAGGCTGGCCGGCACGTCGGTGCCGTGGATCCGGGAGAGGGCCGACCGGAGGTCGTCCCAGAGTTCCACGGCGGTGGCCCACCGCTCGTCGTCGGAAGGGGTGAAGTTCACCACCCCGGCGTCGGACGCGAACGAGGCCGCGACCAGGTCCTCACGCTCTTCCCAGGCCTCGCCGTCGAGAGCAGGCCGCACCGCGGCCTCGAACGACGCAAGCCGGTTGACTCCATTGATCCGCAGTTGGTCGACCAGTTGATCAATGCTTTCGACGACGGCATCCTGCCAGTCCAAGGCAGCTCGCTCGGCCGCAGCCCTGGCGGCCGTACGGCGAGCCCGCGCCTTTTCCAGCACGTCCATCCCCGCCTCCACTGACGTTGAGGTACCAGCCGGTCGGGAGCTCGCCGGGGACGACGACAACCGGCCTTCCCTGAATCCTCTCACCTTCGGCGCGACACGCCCTTCATCTCCTCGTTCAGGTGCCGATAGGAGCTGAAGTAGGGCCGGTCGAGCAGGAGGCCGCGTGGCGGATACATGGGTGAACGTGGGGTGCTCGGCCGACGTCGATTCGCGGATCGCCGGCACGGAGGCGGCCCGCGTGGCTCTCTCGGGCGACCCGCGGCTGGTGGTCGCGTTCTTCGCCACCACCCACGATCCGGACGCCGTCTCGGCCGGGATCCGCTCGGTCAGCGGGAACGTCCCGCTGATCGGATGTCAGACCGCCGGGGAGATCGCCGACGGCTGGGCCGGCGACGGCGCGGTGGTCGTGACCGCGCTGGGCGGGCCCGGGCTGGCGGTGGAGGTCCGCGGGACCGAGATCGATTCGGCCTCGCCGCGGGACGTCGGCGCGCGGGTGGTGGCGCCGCTGGCTTCCTTGGCCGGCGGGGACCACCGGTTCGCGCTGGTGCTCACCGATGGGCAGGCCGGTCACCAGCAGGACATCATCCGGGGCGCGTACGGGGCCGTCGGCGCGGCGGTGCCGCTGGTCGGGGGGTGCGGCGCGAGCCCGACCGTGGGGGCGTTCGCGGCCGCGCCCCTGCTCTGCAACGACCGGGTGCTGCGCAACGGCGTGGTCGCGGCCTCGGTCGCCAGCGACAACCCGTTCGGGATCGGGATCAGGCACGGCTGGGAGCGCACCGGCGACGCGGTCGAGATCACCGCGACCGACAAGAACGAGGTGCTCGAGCTCGACCACCGACCGGCGCTCGACACGTACCTCTCGCTGCTCGGGGCGCCCGAGGAGTGCTGGACCGACGAACGCGCGTTCCAGGAGTTCTCGTTCCTGCACCCGTTCGCGATCCGGCGCCCGAACGGTGACGAGATCCGCGTCGTCGCGTACCCGAACTACGGGAACCGGTCGTTCTCGTCGGCCGCGGACGTGCCCGCGGACAGCGTCGCCTGGCTGATGCGCGGCGACGCCGACGCGCTGCTGACCGCGACCGACGAGGCCTTCGACGCGGCGATCGCCGGCCTCGGTGACCGGTCGGCCTCCGGGTTGCTCGCGTTCGACTGCGTCGGCCGGCGCGGGGTCCTCGCTCCGCGCGGGCTGACCGACGTCACCCGGATGGCGTCCCGGGCCGACGGTGCGCCGTTCGCGGGCTTCTACTGCCACGGCGAGATCGCCCGGACCAAGGGTGCGGCCGGCTATCACAACCAGGCGCTCGTCGTGCTGGCGCTGAGCTGAGCGTGACGGATCCCGGAGCGGGAGCGAACTGGGCTGCACAGCAGCTGCCGGAGTACCTGGCGGTGGTCTCGTCGCGTCCGGACGTGCGTTCGGCGGCCGGTGTTGCTGCGGAATGGGCCGCCGAGCTGATGGAGGCCGAGGTCGGCGCGGTGATCCTGGGTTCGGAGCTGCAGGCCCAGGTCGGTTTCCCGCGTGGGGCCGCGCCGGACGAACTGCTGGTCGCGGCGGCCGTCGACCGGCCCACGACGATCGACGTCCCGGGTGTCGGGCCGTGCTTCTGCACGGTCGTCGTGCTCGGTGCGGACACCGCCGGGCACCTCCTCGTCGCCCGCGGCGACCGCGCCTTCGGCGCCGAGGAGCTCAGCCTGCTGCGCGGGATGGGCCGCGTCCTGGGGTTGCAACTGCGTCAGATTCAGACGTTGGCCAGCGAGCGGACTCTCGTCGAGACGCTGCAGCGGCGCCAGCGGTTGCTCGAGGAGTTCGGCCGGGTCCAGCGCGCGCTGCTCACCCGGGCGCCGCTGCAGGAGATCCTGGACGCGATCACCGCGGGCGCGAACGCGCTGTTCGAGGGCGACATGGTGTCGCTGCGGCTGGTCGACCCGGACGATTCGGGGCAGATGCTGCTGGCCTCGCGCAGCGGGATTCCGGACCGGTTCGCGGCGAAGTCCTGGCGACTGCCGATCTCGCCCGGACTCCAACGCGCGATGGACACCGGGGAGATCGTCGTCGCCGACCGGGCCCGCCTGGCGTCGGCCGGCTACTCGAAGGACGTCGTCGAACCGATCGAGGCGGTGATGGCCGCGCCGGTCAGCGAGGACGGCGAGCGGGTCGGGTGCCTGATCGTGGCGTCCTCGGAACCGGGCCGGAGCTACGGCGAGAGCGACCAGGAGACGCTGCAGGGGTTCGCCGACCACGTCAGCATGGCGCTGACCGACGCCCGGGGCGTCCAGGCGCTGCACCAGGCCTACCACGACGGGCTCACCGGCCTGCCGAACCGGGCGCTGCTGAAGGAGCGGCTCGGCCACGCCCTGCGACGCGGGCCGTGCGGGCTGCTGTTCGTCGACCTCGACCGGTTCAAGCTGGTGAACGACAGCCTGGGCCACGAGGCCGGTGACCAGCTGCTGATCGAGACCGCGGAACGGCTGCGCGAGGCTGCCGGCCCGGGGAACACCGTGGCTCGGTACGGCGGCGACGAGTTCGTCGTCCTCGTCGACCGGGTGATCGACTCGGTCGCCGAGGCGACCGAGGTCGGAGACCGGATGCTGGCCGCGATGCAGTCGCCGTTCCTGATCATGGGCCGGGAGTGCTCGGTCGGCGCGAGCATCGGGGTGACGGTGGCGGCCGGGGATCGGGCCCCGGACGAGGTCCTGCGGGATGCGGACGTGGCGATGTACCGGGCCAAGCAGGGAGGCCGGGGCCGGGTCGAGGTGTTCAAGCCGGAGATGCACGCGGTGCTGATGGAGCGGCTGGATCTGGAGGCCGATCTGCGCCGGGCGATCGAGCAGGACGAGCTGTTCCTCGTCTACCAGCCGATCGTCGACCTCGCGACGATGCGACCGGCCAGCCTGGAGGCGCTGGTGCGCTGGAACCACCCGACGCGAGGCGTCCTCCCGCCGTCGCACTTCATCCCGATGGCCGAGGAGACCGGGCTGATCGCGTCGATCGGGAGGTGGGTGGTGTCCGAGGCGGCGGCCGCCGCCCGGCGGTGGGGCGTCTCCGACCTCGGTATCAACGTCAACCTGGCCGTGTCGCACCTGCGGTTGCCGGGGGCAGCGGACGAGGTCGCCGCGCTGGTGCGGGAGGCCGGGGTCTCGCCGGAGCGGCTGACGGTCGAGGTGACCGAGAACGAGATCGTGCGGGAGCACGACGAGGCGCTGGACGCGCTGTTCACGCTGCGGGAGCTGGGCATGACGATCGCCGTGGACGACTTCGGCACGGGGTTCTCGTCGCTGCGATATTTGCGTCAGTTGCCGGTGAACGCGGTGAAGGTCGACCGGTCGTTTCTCGCCGACATCGACCTGTCGCCGGAGGCGCTGGCGTTCGCGCAGTCGATCGTGGGGCTGGGGACCGCGCTGTCGTTGCACACGGTGGCGGAGGGGATCGAGCGGCCGGCTCAGCTGGTTGAGTTGCAGCGGATGGGGTGTGGGTACGGGCAGGGGTTTTATCTGTCCCGGCCGCTGCCGGAGGACGGTGTGGTGGCGTGGCTGAGTTCGGCGTCTCGGGCTCAGCCCGGCGCGGCGTCTCTCGCGCAGCCTGGCACGGCGTCTCTCGCGCAGCCCGGCTCGGTGGGAAACGCGCATCCCGGCTCGGCGGGGAACGCCGAGCTAGGCGGGGAGGGAGACGCCGATTCCGCCCTTGGTGTGGGCGCCGAAGCGGGCCACCTCGGCGGCTAGGTCGAGCCGGTGGATCTCGTTGCGCTTGGACTTGATCTCGTCGGTGAGGAGGTCGGCCGGGACGAGCCAGGAGACCTCGAACTCGATGCCGTCGGGGTCCTTGGCGTAGAGGGCCTTGGTGGTGGAGTGGTCGCTGGCGCCGACGAGGGCGTTGAGCTCTTGCAGTTTCTCTTCGATGCGCTGCAGTTCGGCGAGAGTGTCGACTTCCCAGGCCAGGTGGTAGAGCCCGACCGTGCTCCGGCCGGCCCCGGACGGGCCGGCCTGGTCGCCGATCTGGAACAGCCCGAGGTCGTGGTCGTTGCTCGAGCCGCCGGCCCGGAGGAAGGCCGCGCCCGGGAACACGTCGCCGCCGTCGATGACCGAGAAGCCCAGGGCGGCGCGGTAGAACGCGACGCTGCGGGCGACGTCACGGACGTACAGCACCGCGTGGTTCAGACGCTGGATCGGCATCGGTGGAGCCTCCGGAGGTGTCGCCGACCTCCTACGATAGCCAGACTTTGTTTAGCGTTCAACGATGCCGACCTGGGCTACCGTTCGCCTCTGCTGCCGAGGCCGGCCGTCACGGTGGAAGACATTTCCCGCCGATCGCCGGGGAACCCGCCGTCGTGGAGCGGGCCGGAGGGGCGTGCCACACTAGGCGATGGTCGACGGCGTGCCGACGGCTGGGAGGGCTCGCCTAGTGGCCGATGGCGGCAGTCTTGAAAACTGCTATGGGGCGGAAGTCTCATCGTGGGTTCGAATCCCACGCCCTCCGCACTGACCGGGACGGTTGCTGCGCTGACCTGCTGCGATCGGATTGATTCGGGCGCGCGCTCTCCTTCTTGTTTGCCCAGGTCGTCTAAGCCATGCCCTCGATTGCGGTCATTGTGCTCGGCTTCATCCCGTCTGCCGTCGACCCACCCACCGGGGAGCGGGGCGGCATCGGGGTCGCCATATATTCCGACATCCGATCCTGTGCCTCCAGTCGCTGGCGACCCCGGTGACGGTCTGCTCGGCTCGTCCTGGGGCGACGGTGGGCGGGATGTCCCATCCCCTGAGCTAGAGCGCTCGCCTGTAGAAGTTGGCGCGTGCCGCAACGGCGGCCCGCTCGCCCGCAGTGGCCACCCGCATGTCGTCTGCGACGCCGTGGCGGTGCGGCCGGTGACCGGCCGGAGCCGCATGCTCCGGACGCGAAGCGCCGACGGCGCCACCAGACGCGGACGTCGGCGCGCTGGCGGCCGGCCTTGATCTAATAGGGCACAATTCGGCAAGTAGGTCGAGTTATGAAGGTGGCTTGAATTGCTTTGTTCCTGAGCTAACCCACGAGGCTGGATCCTCACACGGAAGAGGACGTTGATGCAGCTCGGTACCCTGGCCGACGTAGCAGAGGTATTTTCTGCCCTGGGAAGCCTGGCGGCAGTTGTTGTTGCGGCATTAGTGGCAAATAAGACCCTTAGAGAGGTCAGGATAGATCGGAAGTTGCGGGTCCGTCCTTTTGTTGCTTTTCAAATGGGTGGCGAGCAAATTTTAATTGGTTCCAGGACTTTCCGGTGGCGAATTGGCGGCCTCGACCCCGACTGGGTGGAGAAGAATTTCGCTCATATCCCAGAGGATGCCGAGGTTCTAGACCTTGAGTCTGCCCACCTCTATGGTGAGCTGGAAAATCTGGGTGGCGGCGTCGCGATCGGAATTCAGACGGTCTGGACTCCCGATGAGATGGGCATAGCTGGCGAGATGTTCTCATTGGGTAGCGACAAGCTTGAGCAGCTTAAATATGCTAAGCATGTGAATACGATAGCGCCCATACCTGCGATCCTGAAGGGTGGGGAAAGTGCGCAGTTGGGTCGGCTACCGACGTTCTTAGTTCTCGACCTTGAGAAGCAGCTAACTGAAATAAATGGGCACGTTGAGCTGCTATATAAAGATCTAGAAGGCGACACGTTCTCTACCCGGCAGCGATTTCATTTCTGGCGACACGAACCGAAGGATGGGGGAACTGTCTACGGAGTGACATTTTACGAAATAGCGGCCGACTCTCTTTCTTTGCGTTCCAGCGGAAAATCTCGAAAGTCGGGCTAGTTCATATCTTAAAGTGATCTGACTTCGACCGGTGCTCGGCCCGGACCGCGCGGCGACCCTGGGTGAGCTGAACCGTGCCCATCAAGCCCTCGCCCCATTGACCGGGGCGAGGGCTTCGAGCCCGGTTGAGCATCACTTCTTGGTCTGAAGGCCCTCATTCTCGATGTCGTCTGCCGCCTTGTTCAACCCGGATACCGCAACCGACAGGTCTAGGTACCGCTTGTTCTCATTGCTCTTTGGTTCACAAGTACGGGTCCGGATCGCGCGGACCTCGTCGGCCATCTGGCGCAGTCTCGCTACGTCGTCCATCTGCTTAGGGTCGACCGATCTACAGGCCGACGCCAGCAGTCCGCGCGAATTACAGATCGGGCACGCAACGGGCACGAGGAATCCTCATCGTGGGTTCGAATCCCATGCCCTCCGCTCGACCTGCGCGAACGTGCTCTGAGGGGCCGACTCGGCCGTAGCTGTTCGGGTGTCAGGGCGCCGATTGCTCACGGACTGCTCACGTGAGTGGAGCCGGATAACGGGCAGCTCGACCTCGATGCCTAGCGCCTTGAACCGGCGGCCGGCCTGCTCGTCGTCGGCGCATGGGATAGGGATGAGGCATGCGCTTCCAAAAGTTCGGCCACGCCTGCCTCCTCGTCGAAGACGCCGGTGCCCGGGTGCTCATCGACCCCGGGGCGTTCGCGCCCGGGTGGGAGGACCTGCGCGACCTGACCGCGGTGCTCGTCACCCACCAGCACTTCGACCACCTCGACCTCGATCGCCTGCCCGCCCTGCTCGACGCGAACCCGGACGCGTCCGTGCACACCGACCAGGCCACCGCCGGGATCCTGGCCGAGAAGGGGCTGCGGGCCACGAGCGTCGCGGCCGGGGCGACGTTCGAGCTCGACGGCCTCTCGGTCGAGGCGATCGGCCAGGATCACGCCACGATCCACCCCGACATCCCGATCATCCCCAACGTCGGATTCCTGCTCGGCGGCCGCTTCTTCCACCCCGGCGACGCGCTCACCGTGCCGACGGTCCCGGTCGAGATTCTCGGCGCCCCGACCGCAGCACCCTGGCTCAAGCTCTGGGAAGCGATCGACTACGTCCGCGCGGTCGCCCCCAGGATCGCGATCCCGATCCACGAGAAGGCCGCCGCCGCGCCCGGAATGTACTACCAGAACATGTCCTCGCTCGCGCCGGAGAGCACGGCCGTCGAGGTCATCGACGACGGCGAACCCCGGGAGTACTGATGCTCCGGGTGGCCCTCCTCGGATACGGCACCGGCGGTGCCTACTTCCACGCGCCGCTGATCGCGGCGGTCGAGGGACTGCAACTGTCCGCGGTGGTGACCGCCAACCCGTCCCGCCGTGCTCAGGTTCACTGTGACCATCCGGACGTCCGGGTGCTGGCCGCACCGGCCGACGTCTGGGCCGATCCGGACGCCTTCGACCTGGTCGTCATCACCACGCCGAACGCGACGCACGTCGAGCTGGCGGCGGCGGCGATCGACGCCGGGCTGGCCACCGTGGTCGACAAGCCGCTGGCGGCCACCGCGGCCGAGGCCCAGGAGCTGGTCGACCGCGCCGAAGCGGCGAACGTGCCGCTCACGACCTACCAGAACCGCCGCTGGGACGGCGACTTCCGGACGCTGCGCCGGCTGATCTCCGACGGATCGATCGGGCGCCCGGTGCGGCTGGAGAGCCGGTTCGACCGTTGGCGTCCGACCGTCCCCGAAGGGGCCTGGAAGGAGAAGCCGGACAACGCCGGCGGGATCCTGCTCGACCTCGGCACCCACCTCGTCGACCAGGCGCTGGTGTTGTTCGGGCCGGTCCGCTCGGTGTACGCCGAGATCGAGGCCCGGCGGCCGGGCGCCGTCGTCGACGACGACGTGTTCCTGGCCCTGACCCACGAGTCCGGCGTCCACAGCCACCTCTGGGCCTCGACGCTGGCCGGGCAGCTCGCGCCCCGGTTCCGCCTGCTCGGCGACACCGCGGCCTTCGTCAGCTGGGGGATGGACCCGCAGGAGGCGGCGCTGCGCGCGGGCCGGAAACCCGGCTCCCCGGGCTTCGGCGAGCGCCCCGCGGCCGAGTGGGGGACGCTCGGAGCGGGCGACGCGGTGCGGCCGTACCGCACGCTGAGCGGCGAATACGCACGGTTCTACGAGGGGGTGGTGGCCGCACTCACGACCGGAGCGCCGCTGCCGGTCGATCCACGCGACGCCGTCCACACGCTCACGGTCCTGGACGCGGCCCGGCACAGCGCAATGGAGCGCCGGATTGTGGATATCTGAGTTATCCACAAAATCCACAGCCTGTGGATGACGCTGTGCACAGTTGTGGACGAGTCCTGTGCACAGCTGTGGATTACAGGGTCGAATGGCGTCTTCGGAGCGCGACCGAGCGTCCTCATTGCGTTGTGGACATCAGCCGTCGCAGGCGTCACGAAGAACGGCCGGAGCACCGGCCGTACACCGGTCCGTACACAGGAGGGCACATGTTCAACCCGCTGGACCCGATCGGGCTCGACGACCTGCTGACCGACGACGAGAAGACGATCCGGGAGGCGGTCCGTACTCGCTGTGATGCTGTAGTAACGCCGCACATCGCGGAGTGGTTCGAAGAGGGCCGGATTCCGGCCCGCGAGCTGGCCAAGGAGTTCGGTGAGCTGGGCGTGCTCGGCATGCACCTGACCGGCTACGGGTGCGCCGGGATGAGCGCGGTCGAGTACGGCCTGGCCTGCCGGGAACTGGAGGCGGCCGACTCCGGGCTGCGCTCGCTGGTCTCGGTGCAGGGCTCGCTGGCGATGTTCGCGATCTGGAAGTTCGGCACCGAGGAGCAGAAGGAACACTGGCTGCCGCGGATGGCGGCCGGCGAGGCGATCGGCTGCTTCGGCCTGACCGAGCCCGACCACGGCTCGGACCCGGCCGGCATGCGCACCCGGGCCCGCCGGGACGGCGACGACTGGGTGCTGGACGGCCGCAAGATGTGGATCACGAACGGCTCGGTGGCCGACGTCGCGGTGGTCTGGGCCGGCACCGACGACGGCGTCCGCGGGTTCGTGGTGCCGACCGACACGAAGGGCTTCAGCGCGCCCGAGATCACCCGCAAGCTGTCGCTGCGGGCCTCGGTGACCAGCGAACTCGTTCTCGACGGGGTTCGGCTGCCCGCTGCGGCCGCGCTCGACGTGCAGGGACTGAAAGGCCCGCTCTCGTGCCTGAACGAGGCCCGCTACGGGATCGTCTGGGGCGCGATGGGCGCCGGACGCTCGGCGTTCGAGACCGCGCTGGCCTACGCGAAGGACCGCGAGCAGTTCGGCAAGCCGATCGCCGGGTTCCAGCTGACCCAGCAGAAGCTCGCCGACATGGCCCTCGAGCTGATCAAGGGCGAGCTCCTCGCACTCCACCTGGGTCGGCGGAAGGACGCCGGCACGCTACTTCCGCAGCAGGTGAGCGTCGGAAAGTTGAACAACGTGCGGGAGGCGCTCGAGATCTGCCGGACCTCGCGGACGATCCTCGGCGCGAACGGGATCTCGGGCGAGTACCCGATCATGCGGCACGCCGCGAACCTGGAGTCGGTCCTGACCTACGAGGGCACGGTCGAGATGCACACGCTCGTGCTCGGCCAGGCACTCACCGGCGAATCGGCCTTCCGATGACTACTTAAACGCACCGGATCTGCGCCGATGTCGACTATGTGCTGAGTCGGTTGACCGCCAGCTTCTGGCAGCGCGTCCCCCGGGGGCGTCCGCCGGGCGATCCCACCTGGGCTTCTCGCCACCGGACGATCGTGGTGGTGTTGGTCGGCCACGTCGTCGGGCTGCCGATCTACGGCTGGATCCGCGACATCCCGTTCGCTCAGTGCATGTTCTCGGTCGCGCCGCTCGTGTTGCTGACCGCGCTCGCCGCCTCGGACCACCTGCCCCGGCGGCTGCGTGCCGTGGCGGCGACGCTGGGCACGGTCGTGTCGTCGGCGGTCGTCGTGTCGTTCTCGGGCGGCTACATCGAGGCGCACTTCCACTTCTTCGTCATGCTGTTCGTGATCATGCTGTACCAGGACTGGCTGACCTTCTTCCTGGCCATCGCGTTCGTCGGGGTGGAGCACGCGGTCGTCGGGGTGCTGACGCCCGGCGACGTCTACGGCGAGCACACCCACCAGGCCGCCGACCCGGTGAAGTTCGCGCTCATCCACGCCGCCTACGTCGGGGCGGCCGCGCTCGCCGCGATCGGCAACTGGCGGCTGACCGACCGGGCCCAGGCGGCCACCGAGGAGATCGCCGAGCAGCTCGAGTTCGAGGTCAGCCACGACCCGCTGACCGGCGCGCTCAACCGCCGCGAGTTCGAGACCCGGATCACCGACGTGCTGACCCGGGTCGAGGAGACCGACGCGAACGTCGTCTGCGTGCTCGACCTCGACCGCTTCAAGATCGTCAACGACACCTGCGGCCATCCGGCCGGCGACCGGCTGCTGGTCGAGGTCTGCGAGGTCCTCAAGAACGTGCTCGCGCCCGGCGACACGCTCGCCCGGCTCGGTGGTGACGAGTTCGGCATCCTGGTCGAGCGTCCGACGGTCGAGGAGGCGGTCGCGCTGGCCGAGGCCGCCTGCGCGGCCCTGGCGGCTCATCGGTACAAGGCCGACGGACGGACGTTCGCGGCCAGCGCGAGCATCGGCGTGCTGCCGTTGTTCGGGCAGGTCCGGTACGTCGAAGAGGTCATGCAGCTCGCCGACGCGGCCCTGTACGGCGCCAAGGAGGCCGGACGCGGCCGGGTACACGTCCACCAGCAGGGAGACGTCGAACTCAACCGGAGGCAGAGCGATTCGATCTGGGCCGGAGCCCTGCTGGACGCGCTGCACGAGGACCGCCTCGAGTTGGTGTACCAGCCGATCGTGCCGACGGCGCAGCCGGAGGCGCAGACCGGCGGGAGGATCGGCGAGATCCTGGTCCGGCTGCGAGAGGCCGACGGGTCGCTGATCTCGCCCGGGCTGTTCTTCCCAGCGGCCGAGCGGTACGACCTGCTGCCCGCGCTCGACCGGCAGGTGGTCGCGAAGGCGATCTCGATGATCGCCGCGCACTACCGCCCGGGCGAGCCGACGAACGACGACCTGTACACGATCAACCTGGCCGGCCCGTCGATCGGCGACGAGACGTTCCGGACGTTCGTCCAGACGCAGCTCGACGAGCACAAGCTGTCGCCCAGCCTGATCTGCTTCGAGATCACCGAGACGGTCGCGATCACGAACCTCGGGGTCGCGCGCCGGTTCATCACCGAGCTGCGGTCCACCGGCTGCCGGTTCGCGCTGGACGACTTCGGCAGCGGGCTCTCGTCGTTCGCGTACCTGAAGAACCTGCCGGTCGACTTCCTGAAGATTGACGGGAACTTCGTCAAGACGATCACCCACGACTCGATCGACCGCACGATGGTGGCCGCGGTGAACAAGATCGGCCACGAGATGGGGCTGCGCACGGTCGCCGAGTTCGTCGAGGACGACGAGACGCTGGCCATCCTGCGCGAGATCGGCGTCGACTACGGCCAGGGCTACGGCCTCGGCCGGCCCGGGCCGCTGACGAGCTGGCTGACCGATCGGCGTCCCCCGACGGGCTCACCGAGCCGGTCGGCCGGAACGACGGCCGCCGTGGCCTGAAGCTTCCTCGCAGACCTCGGGATCGTTACACCGTCTGAGGGTGGGATACTCGCTCACGGCGCCGGATGAAAGGGGAGTCCCTGGTATGGCGGGCCGTCCAGAGACCGAGCAGGCCGGCGAGTACCGGATCAACGACCTGGCGCGCGAGTCCGGCATCCCGGTGCGCAATATCCGGCTCTACCAGGAGCGGCGCATCCTTCCGCCGCCGGAGCGCCGCGGCCGGGTCGGCTGGTACAGCGAGGCGCACCTGGCGCGGCTCCGGCTGATCGCGCGCCTGCTCGATCGCGGGTACTCGCTCGCGCACATCGGCGAGCTGATCTCGGCCTGGGAGCGCGGGCGCGACCTGGCCGACGTGCTGGGGCTCGAAGCGGCGCTGACCAGCCCCTGGACCGAGGAGCCGCAGACCGTCATCTCGGCCGGCGACCTGCAGCGCATGTTCGGCAAGCAGGAGGAGCGGGGGACGCTCGACCGGGCGATCTCGTCCGGGATGCTGGTGCCCGACGGCCCGCGCTTCCGCGTCGCGAGCCCGCAGCTGCTCGACATCGCGGTGCAGCTCGTCCAGGCCGGGTATCCGCTCTCGGTCGTGATGAAGCTGGCCGAAGACAGCATGCACGACGTCGAACGGGTGGCCGAACGGTACGTCTCGCTGGTCAAGGCCACGATCACGCCGAGCCTGTCGCCGGGCGAGCACGGCGAGGCGACGGAGATCGACGACCCCGCCGCCGCCGCTGAGCTGGTGCAGCGGCTGCGGCCGCTGGCGCGCAAGAGCGTCGACGCGATGCTCGCGATCGCGATGGAGAACGCGGTGAACCAGGTGCTCGGTGACGCGGTGAGCGCGCTCGCCAAGGGCGAGGGGGTTCCTGTCGAAGGCGCTCTTGCCGAAGGCGCCCTTGCTGAACGCAAGGGCTAGCTCGTCGGTAGGTTCGCGATTCGGTCGGCGTACTCGTTGAGTTCGCGGACGTTGGGGACGACGCCCATCCGGCGTAAGCGTCCGTGCAGTTCCTGGGCGATCTCGTCGGCCGGAGCGCCGGCCTTCTGCCGCGCCACCTGACTGACGACGAATTCGACGCGCTGCGCGATCTGCCAGCCCAATCGGGTGGCCGAGCTGTCGGAGGCGTTGAAACTTAACCCGCTGATCGAGAATCGTGAGCTCATGCCCGGGATATCGGCGCGCGGTACCTCGGGTTGAGCCCCCACCGGCTCCGTCACTCCGGGGTAGGAGCGACGGAGCCGGCGACTCACCTTGGGAAGAGGGCGCGATCCCGCCTACCGGGTAGCGACAGGATCGCGCCACCAGAAGCGTCGCTCACCGGGGCCGCCGTACTGATACCTCGGTGCATGGCCCCTATTCGGCGGGGTTGGGGGTTCAGTATTGGATCGAGGTATCGGCGTGCGTGACGCCGAATGCCCGGGTGATCTTCGGGTCGCGTGTCTGTTCGTGCAGCCAGAGCGCCAGGCTCGCCAACTCGTCCGGGTCGGCGTCGGGCGCCTCGACCTCCACCTCGTGTGCTGCGGTGCTGATCCGGACTCGCGTCATTGGCTGAAAATACCTGGGGTGGGGATCAGGGGCTGGCTAGTGCCTCGGTCGTCACCCGGCCTGGCGCGGGCGGTGGGTCGAGGTCGAGGTCGCTCACCGGTGCGGTCGTGCCGCCGCACGAGGTTCTGCCGCGTTTCACCGGCTGCCCGCGCAGCGCCGGGCTGGGCCTCTCGATCGTCCGTGAAGTCACCACGACGCACGGTGGCCGATTGATCGCGGAGCTCCGCGACGCAGGTGACGGCTCACGTTCTCAGTGCGTGCGCCTACGAGAACCGACAGCACGACATACGCGTGTGAGTAGGGCCAGCACGTTTCGCGTTACTTTCTGTCGCGGGCCTGTGTCTACGCCCCCGGGATGAAGTCGAGCAGCGCGGCGTTGACGACGTCGCGGTGGGTCCAGGTGATGCCGTGTGGCCTGTCGGGGACCTCGACGACCTGGGCATCGGGCACGAACTCCGGGATGTTCCGGTCGGGTGCCGTGCAGCACGAGCAAGGGTCGCGTCGGATCGCCTCGGCGATCGTGGCGAACGCCTCGGGCGGGACCCCGAGCGGATCGGACTCGCTCTGAACGAACTGCGGGCCCAGCGGTGGCCGGCCGGTCGGATCGGCCGAAGCCCCGTCGGTCGTAGGTGATTACGCGATGGCCGGCCCCGAGAAGCTCGATCGTCTGCGGTTCCCATGACGAGCCGTCCAGGGGGAAGCCGTGGATCAGGACGACCGGGCGGCCGTCGCCGTTGGTGGAGCCGAGGCCGGGCGTCGAGCCGAACTACGATGGGGGTATGCCGAGTCGCGTCAATGCCCGCCACGGGCTGGCCGACGCGCCGAACGGGCTGCTGACCGTTCAGGAGCTGCTCAATACGGTCGCGCTCCGGACTTGGGATGCGCCGGACGACCTGCTCGAACGCGTGGAGAGCGCGTCGGAGTGGCTCGGCGAGGAGATTTCGGAAGCCGAGCTCGGTGAGTTGAAGGCGCTCCGCGATTCCGTGCGGGAACTGCTGCACGGAGCGGCCGCGCCTCTCTCCGGTGCGGTCTCGCTTCAGGTGGACGAGGACGGTCACGCTTCGGCTGGGGTGACTCCCGGAGCGACGCCGGCGGAGGCCCTGCGCGGGAGGGTTTTGGCCGAGGTCCTGCTGGCGCAGGCGCGCGGTGACTGGGATCGCCTCAAGCTGTGCGGGTTCGGGCCGTGCGATTTGGCGTTCTACGACCAGTCGAAGAACCGCTCGGCGCGCTGGTGCTCGGCGCGCTGCGCGAACCGGGTCAATCTTCCCCGCTCGCGGGAGCGCCGGGCGGTTGCGCGGGAGTCCTAAGCTCCCCGAACCATGGGCGCACTCAAACCGTGGCACGTCTTGTCCCTGCTCTGCTGCCTCCTGGTGGTCACGGGTGGCGCGGCCGGTGTGATCGCGCTGGTGCGGTACTCGAGCGGCAAGCGCTGACCACTGAGGTGGTCGTGTTCGAGCGCGTCCGCGGCGGCGACTACCACGGCCGGGTGCTCTCGATCCGCGCCGATGACCTGCGCACGCTCCCGCGCCAGCGCGCAGATTGACGGGTTCCCGGGCCTTCGAGCGGTCGGAGAACCCCGAAAAGTCGCGAATCCGCGTTCGACTGGGGGTTGGCGCGGGTCTACCGGCCGAAGCGGCGGGAATCAGCCGCGCTTAGGTGCACACTGCGGCAGCCCGCCGTGGCGCAGGCCGCCGGCCCTGACCGCCGCATGGCTGCGCTGACTAACTCCATAGACAGACGCTGGTCGGGTCGTCGGATCCAAGACGCCATGTCGCCGCAATCGGGTCCGCGCGCGGGGTGGCTTCCAGATTGAGCGAGTGGCCGCTGGGTTCTCACGCCACCGTTCTGAGCGAATTCGCTGGACCGCGGGTACCTCGATGCCATTGGTCGGCGTCATTGACTGACGACGTCCTGTGCGGGAGAACGGCGAGGGGCTCCGCCGCCGCGGCGACCGCGGTCGCGGATTCCGAGCGCCGGAGGGCTGTTACGCGACTGCTTCCGACTGGTCGGGATCGGCGGATGGCGGCGCCGTTCCGATCGCCACCCGCTGAGGTTCCTCGCCGGTCCGTTGGTGCGCGCGACGGTCCAGGCGGCCGGCCAGCGACCCGCCCCCGGCCTCACCAACGGCCGGGCGGCGGGCCGCCCTGGGCTGGCACAGGTCGATCACGAGGGCGGCGCACTTCGTCCGGACGGTCACCAGTACCGGCGGCCGTCGCGGGGCGGGGGCGAGGGGCGCGTCGTGGGCCACTGATGGAGGAGCGGGCGTGCCTGCGGTGGTTCGCCGGGCGGCGTAATCAAAAGACGCGGGCCGAACGAGGGGTGGGCGGACCGCCTAGGGGACCACCCTCGGTCGGGTCGGGGAGCGTGAACCAGGCGACGGTGCCGCCGGACGGGCTGGCATCCAGGCCGATCTGGCCGCCGTGGGCGGTGATGATCCGGCGCGCGGTGGCGAGCCCGATGCCGGCGCCCTCGGCGCTGGAGTCGTGCGGGTCGTGGACGCGGGTCAGGGGGCTGAAAGCCTCCTCGCGACGGTCGCGCGGGACGCCGATCCCATTGTCCACGACCTCGATCCGCCACGCGTGGTCCTGACGCGCGCTGTGGACGGCGATCAGCGGCGGGCGCTCGGGGTGCCGGTACTTGGCCGCGTTGGAGATCAGATTTTGCAAGACGGCGCGGATCTGGGTGGCATCCACGCGGACGGTGGGGAGGGGGCCGACGTCGAGGTGGGCGCCGACCGCGGTCAGCGCGGGCGCGAGGTCGTGGCGGACCTCCTCGACCAGGTTACGGAGCATGACCGGCTCCCGGCGGAGCTCGCCGCCGAGCTTGGCGAAGCCGAGCAGGTCGGTGATCAGGTCGCTCATCCGGTGGGTGGACGACAGCGCCCGGGCGACGTACTCCGACGACGGGGTGTCGTGCGGGACGTTGTACTGCAGTTCCTCGAGGAAGCCGTTGATCGCGGTGAGCGGGTTGCGCAGGTCGTGGCTGACCTGGCCGGCGAACGCGTGCAGGGCCTCGTTGGAGCGGGTCAGCTCGGCGCGCACCTCGGCCAGCTCGGCGACCGCGTCGACCAGCTTCGACGTGCGCCTGCGCAGCTCCAGGGCGTCGTCGACCTGGCGGGCGAGCAGACCCAGGCCACGGATGCGGCGGTCGTCGAGGCTGCGGGCCTCGTCGTCGAACACGCAGAGCGTGCCGAGGACCTGGCCCTGTGGATTGCGCAGGTGGGTGGCCGCGTAGAAGCGGAAGTTCGCGCGCTCGCCGGTGACGTACGGGTTGTCGGCGAAGCGCGGGTCGTCGAGCGTGTCGTTGATGATGACCTGGCCGGGCTCGTCCAGGATCACGTTGCACATCGAGTCGCTGCGGTTGCAGACGCCCGGCTCGAAGCGGCCGTAGGTCGCGACCGAGTGCTGCTTGCTCTCGCCCATCAGGTTGACGATCGCGGTCGGCGTGCCGGACAGGTCGGCGGCGAGTTCGGCCAGGGCGGTCAGGTCAGGGGCCGGCGGATGTCCCACGACGTCGTAGGGCGCGATCAGCGCGTCCCGGTCGATCCGGCCCGCCATCCACGCCCCCTGACGCCTGAATACCGCTAAGCGCCCATTATAGGGTATTTAGGTAGTTTGCGGAGTTGCGCCGTTCGGACGGTGCAGCTTCGCGAGGCGGTTCTCCAGGTTGAGGACGACGGCCGGGCGGGCGGCGTGTGCGCGCTCGTAGGCCAGCAGCGTCAGGATGTCGCGGTCGTCGAGGTTGCGGGTGCGCTGGCGGATCGCCGCGATCGTGAGGCCGTCCCAGTTCTTGACCGGCAGCTCGTCGGCGGGGGTGGAAGCCGCGGCCGGCGTCACCTCGGAGAGCAGGCTGGCCGCCTCGGCGTGGGCGGCGGCCGGGGTGGGCGCGCCACCGGCGGTCGGCACCGTGGCGACGTGCGGCGGCCGGACGATCTTCGGAGCGGGAGGCTCGGGCGTCACCGGGGGCCGACGGCCCGGGAGCAGCCCCCACAGGGCCTCGGCGGCGCCCGGGCTGAGCCTTCCCAGCGTCTGGACGACCGGGCGGCCGGCCGCTCCGGCCAGCTTGAACACGGGACCTGCGGCGCGTCCGACCACCCACCCGGCGAACCGGAACGACTGGGTGAGCAGCTTCTCCGCCGGGTCCGCCACGCGGCGGGCGACGTCGGTCAGCACGGGAACCTCCGGGGTCGGTGAATTGCTGCTTCGCAGTACCCCGGGGCGGGGCGGCGAAAACTCCATCGTGCCCGGCGCGCGCCATTGTCGTAGCGGCGTGGCAGGGTTTCTGCGGATCCACCGACGGGATCCATCGACGAGGAGGAATCCATGCCGCTTGACCGTCCGCAGGCGCCCGATCCGTACGAGTTGCTGCCCGCGGTCCCGTCGTTCACGGTGACGAGCACCGACGTCACCGCCGACACTCAGCTCGACCTCGCCCAGGTGGCCGGCGACGCCGGAGGGCAAGACGTCTCCCCGCAGCTCTCCTGGTCGGGCTTCCCGGCCGAGACCAAGAGCTTCGTCGTCACGTGCTTCGACCCGGACGCCCCGACGCCGTCCGGGTTCTGGCACTGGCTCGCGGTGAACCTGCCGGCGTCGACGACGTCGCTGCCGACCGGTGCGGGTGCGAGCGACGACAGCCTGCCCGGGGCCGCGTTCCACGTCCGCAACGACTACGGGACGAAGAACTACGGCGGTGCGGCTCCGCCGCCCGGAGACCAGGTGCACCGCTACTACTTCGTCGTCCACGCGGTCGACGTCGAGGCGCTCGACGTGAACTCGGACGCCACTCCGGCCGTAGTGTCTTTCAACCTCGCATTCCACACGCTGGCGCGGGCCCTGGTGGTTCCGACCTATCAGCACTGATTGTCCTGAGTGGGGCCTGGCCTTCGGGCCGGGCCCCAGATGCGAGCGCTTTCCGAGGGGTCCTAGGATCGTCCAGAGAGGACTGTGAGCCGCCGTTGTGTAATAGTGAGGCTGGCAGCGTCCATTCCTGACGTCTTTCCCCGACGAGGAGCGATGGTCCCTGAACAGCGCCGCCAACAGATCGTGACCGCACTGGGCACGAAGGGCATGGTCCGGGCGGACGATCTGGCCAACCAGCTCGGTGTTTCGCTGGAAACCATCCGGCGTGATCTGAACGAGTTGGAACGCCGTGGCGAGCTCACCCGGGTCTACGGCGGCGCTACGCGGGCGCCGAAACGGTCGGAGAGCTGGGACCGGCGGGTCGGTTCACAGGTGGCGGCGAAGCGGGCGATCGCCCGGTACGCGATCCGGTTGCTGCGGCCGCAGCAGACCGTCGTCTTCGACATGGGCACCACGTTGCTGGAGGCCGCGAAGGCGTTACCGGGCGACTGGTCCGGTTCGGTGCTGACGGCGTCCCGGCACGTCGCCGACCACCTCGCCGACTACCCGGGCGTCCGGGTCCAGATGGCCCCGGGCCAGCCCCGGGAGGGTGAGCTGGCGGTCTCCGGGCCCGAGGCCGAGCGGATGTTCGCCGGCGGGTTCGCGGACGTGGCCCTCGTCTCCGCCGGCGGGGTGCACCCGCAGGCCGGCCTCACCGGGTCGCACGAGGACGAGGCCGCGGTCCGGCGGCAGATGATCGCGCGCAGCTTCGAGCGCTACGTGCTCGCCGACTCGACGAAGCTCGGCCGGGTGTCGACGTACCGGGTCACCGACCTGAGCTCGATCACCGCGGTGATCACCGACTCGGACGTGACCAAGGACGTGCTGGACGCGCTGGTCGCGAGGGGTCTGCGGGTGCACATCGCGCCTCCGGTGCCGGTGGATCAGCTCGCCTGATTTCGCCCCTTTTGGGTACACTCTGCGTGTTACCCGATGAGAGGCGGCGTCCACGGACCAGCACCGTTCCGCGTGGACCGCGACCCTGGCCGGACTGGTCTGTGGTTGCTGCTCGGTGGTGCTTCCAGGCTCGGCTGCTCAGGCTGACGTCACCCCGGCGGTGATGCACATCGTGTCGTTGAGCGATGAGCCCATCGCGGCGTATCCGGGTGGGCGCGAGGGGCTCGCGGGGACGCGGCCTCGCCGGGGGGAGCGGGTCGGGCTCTCCTCGGAGGCGGTGCGGAAGTACGGCGAGTACCTGGATCGGCGGCGCCGCGAGGTGCTGGCCGCTCTGCCCGGCGTGCGCCCGGTGTACTCGTACCGGTGGACGGTGAACGGGTTCGCGGCCGAGCTGACCCCGGAGCAGGTGGCGGCCCTGCGGAAGTTGCCCGGGGTCCGGTCGGTGGTGCGGGATTCGGTCCATACGTTGGACGCGGTGTCGCCCGCCGGAACCGGGGAGTTCCTGGGGCTGCCCGGGGTCGGGGGTGCGTGGGCTTCGGCCGGTGGGGTGCCCCGGGCCGGGGCCGGCGTCGTGATCGGGGTCGTGGATACCGGGGTGGCGGCCGGGAGCCCGAGTTTTGCCGGCGGGCGGCCGGGAGCGGCTCGGTACCGGGGGATCTGCGACAGCGGGCGGATCGTCGACGGGTTCCGGTGTCGGGGGGCTCTGAGCGGTGGGCGCTGGTACCTGCGCGGGCTGGGGATGAAGACGGCGGACGCATCGGATCCTCGATCGCCGGCGGACGCCGACGGGCACGGCACGCACGCGGCCGCGGTGGCTGCGGGGGGCGCCGACGTGCCGGCGGATCTGGGGGCGGTGTCGGGCGTGGCGCCGGCGGCCCGGGTGGCGTCGTACAAAGCCTGCTGGCGCGTGAAGGGCGAGGCGACCTGTGCCACGTCCGACACGGTGGCCGCGGTCGACCAGGCCGTCTCCGACGGCGTCGACGTACTGAACGTCTCGATCGACGGGGCCGCCGCGGCCCCGGTCGGCGAGGACCCCCTGTCGACGTCGCTCTACCGGGCGGCCCAGGCCGGCGTGTTCGTGGCCGCGTCGGCCGGGAACGACGGCCCGGCGGCCGGGACCGCGCACGGACGTCCGTGGATCACGACCGTCGGCGCGGGCACGTACGACCGGCATCCGGCCGCGGCCGTGCGGCTCGGGGACGGAACCCGCCTCACCGGGGCCGGGCTGGGCGCCGGGGTGCCGGACCGTCCGCTGGTGGCCGGGTCCGAGTGCCGGAAGCTGGACCCCGCCGACGTGCGCGGGAAGATCGTCGTCTGCCTGCGCGGCGGCAACTCCCGGCTCGACAAGAGCGAGGAGGTGTCGCGGGCCGGTGGCGTCGGCATGGTGCTGGCGAACCCGGGGGTCGAGGCGGTCGCCGCCGACCGGCACTCGGTACCGACCGTGCACATCGACTCCCGGACGTACCAGCGGCTCCGCGCGTACCTGCGGTCGGCGTCCGCCCCGACGGCCCGGCTCGAACCGGCCCGGATGCTCTCGAACGGCGCCACCCGGCCCGAGGTCGCGGAGTTCTCGGCCCGCGGCCCGGACGGCGACGCGCTCGCGCCGGACCTGCTGGCTCCCGGCGTCGACGTGCTCGCCGCCGACGGTGAGGACTCGTTCGGGTTGCGCTCGGGGACGTCGGTCGCGACGCCGCAGGTCGCCGGGGCGGCGGCGCTGATTCGGGCCGAGCACCCGGAATGGTCCCCGGCCGCCGTGAAGTCGGCGCTGGTCACGACCGCTGACCCGACGTCGATCAGTACCCAGGGTGGCGAGATCGCCGGTCCGGCGGAGTACGGCGCGGGTGCGCTGTCGGTGTCGGCCGCGCTCGATCCCGGCCTCGTCTTCGACTCGGCCGCGGCCGCTACCGCGCCCTACAGCGCTCAGAACACTCCGTCGATCACGATCGGCTCGCTGGCCGGCGTCCGCATGGTGCGACGGACGGTGACGAACGTCGGGGACGCGGAAGAGACGTATCGGGTGCAGGTCGACGAACCGGCCGGGGTCGAGGTCGCGGTGGAGCCGCGGACGCTGACGTTGAGGCCGGGGGAGCGGGCGTCGTTCACGGTTGCGTTGCGGCGGGTGTCGGCGCCGTACGACCAGTTGGCGGCAGGGTCTTTGACGTGGGTGAGCGGTTCGGCCGGCCGGGAGGCCGGGAGTGGGGCGGGCCGGGAGGCCGGGAGTGGGGTGGGCCGGGAGGCCGGGAGTGGGGTGGGCCGGGAGGCCGGGAGTGGGGTGGGCCGGGAGGCCGGGAGTGGGGCGGGCCGGGAGGCCGGGAGTGGGGCGGGCCGGGAGGCCGGGAGTGGGCACACGGTGCGGGTTCCGGTCGCGGTGACTCCTGTTGTGGTGGCGGCGCCGGCGCAGGTGCCGTTGGGGCGGGAGCTGACCGTCGTGCCGGGGTTCACCGGGCGGCTGTCGGCGCGGATGGTCGGGCCGGTGCCGGCGGTCGGGCATTTCGCGCGGCTGACCCGAGGCGCGGCGGCGCACTTCACCGTGAGAGTGCCGAAGGACAGTGCGCTGGCCCGGTTCGCGCTCGATCCGGCGGATTATCCGGTGGGGACCGACGTCGATCTGGCGGTCTATCGGCGGGGCGTGCGCGTGGGGCGCAGTGGCGGTCCGGCGGCCCGCGAGCGGGTCGATTTGTCGACACCGGGCGCGGGGACGTACGACGTGTACGTGCGGCTGGTGGCGGCGCCAGGGACGGAGCCGGTGGCGGTACGGATGGATTCGTATCTGGTGTCGGCGGCGTACTCGGACGGCGAGGCGAGCGCGGAGCGGACGGTGACGTCGGGCCGGCCGCTGCGGATGAACAGCCCGGGACCGGCTACGCCGGGGCGGTGGCTGGGGCGGATCGAGTGGTCGGATGGGGGTACGGGCCAGGCGACGACGCTGATCAGCGGGTCGGACGCCGAGTAGGAGGTCGATTACCTCTCAGCCTGGCCGCCGGATGCCGATACCGCGTTCCTGTACGGGACGGGGTGGGCGCCCGCGTCGCTGGGCCTACGCCGCGAGCCACGACTCGCTCACCGGCCTGGTGAACCGGGCCGAGTTCGGCCGGGCGCTCGACGCGGCCTGCGCGGACGGCCGGGCCGCGACGCCCGCTGGTGGCGTACCGGGCCGCTTCGGCGGCGACGAGTTCGGCGTCGTGCTGACCGATCCAGCCGGAGCGGTTCCGCTGGCCGAGGGGATCCTGGAGCGCATGGAGACGCCGGTGCCGACCGGCGCCGGCCCGCTCCTGCTGCGGGCCAGCATCGGCGTCGCGACGCTCGACGAGGACGGTTCGCTGGGCGCCGGGGGCCTGCTGGGGGCCGCCGATCTGGCGATGTACCGCGCCAAGCGGAGCGGCACGCACCGGTACCAGGTGGCCGCCCCGGCCTCGGCGGCCGCGTGATTACGCTCGACGGGAAAGACAGAGGCCCCGCGCCGGAGTAGGGCTGCGGGGCCTCTGACCTGTCTCAACCAGACGCGCGCTCGGAGGGACTCGAACCCCCAACCTCTTGATCCGTAGACGCCATTTGCCGTTAGAAATGTCCACTGGAGACTCTCGGAATTTCGATTAAACTCCTGTTCAGAGGCCTACTGATATGCCGCTTCGTGATTTTCGGTGACGGCCTATGGTTCCGGGTCCACGGTCAAATGACGGTCAAACCAGTGGAGTAAGACGTGGGGTTCTCACGGAAACGGATCGGCGCGAACGGCAAGCCGCGGTACACAGCCTTCTACTGGGACGTACGCGGGAAGGAACGGTCAGCCGGCACGTTCAGCACCAAGAAGGCAGCCGACGACGCCTGGCAGCGCGCCGAAGTCGAGATCGCCGCCGGGAAGGTCGGCGACCGCCGACGCGGGCGACAGACGTTCCGCCGGTACGTCGAGCAGGAGTGGTTCCCGAACCACGTCATGGAGGCGACGACACGGCAGAGCTACGCCTACCAGCTCAACAAGTACATCCTGCCGGAGCTGGGCCCGATGCGGATGGCGGAGATCCTGCCCGTGCACATCCGCGAGTGGGTGCTCAAGCTCGAGAAGGAAGACGGCGCGGGCGCCGCCGCGATCCGCTACAGCAAGGTCATCGCTGACTCGATCTTCACGACTGCGCTCAACGATCAGATCATCGCTCTGCACCCCGGCAAGGGCGTCAAGACGCCGCCGGTCCCTCGCAAGCCCCGGCAGATCGTCACGCCGGAGCAGTTCGACACCTTCTACGCGGCCCTAGACGGCGACGCGATTCGCCTCCTGGTGAGGACCGAGATCGAGACCGGCATGCGCTGGGGTGAGCTGACCGAGGTTCGCATCAAGGATCTGGATCTGAGCCTGCCCTAAGGACTGCTCACGGTCTCCCGCGCGGTGGTGCTCCTCAACCCCAAGTTCCACCCCGACGGTGGGCGCTTCCTGGTGAAGAACTACCCGAAGGACAAGGAGACCCGTCCGATCCGGCTGGCCCGCCACCTGACGGCGAAGCTGGTCGCCTTCATCAAGGCAAACGACCTCGGTCCGGACGACCTCCTATTCTCGTACAAACCACCGACGGAATCCCGCCGACGGATCCCGGACGTGCTGCCAGACCCGGCCACCCTCGGATGGACCGAACCGAACGCTCAGGGTCGCACCTATCGGCATGGCACTCCGACTGCGTACGGGATGGCTCGCTGCCGGTGCCGCCACTGCAAGGACGCCGTCGCCGCTTACCGGGCTACCCGCCGCGCTGCGGGGAAGGATTCGCCCCGCACTCCGCGTGCGGTGGCCACCGACGCCGATGGGCACATCAGCCGGGACTGGTTCCGTCGCCGGCTCCCGCCAGCTACGGCATCTGCTCGGGGTCAACCAGTTCTTCGCCGACCTGATCGGCCACGCCCGCACCCACCCCGGCGTACGCCTGAACCGATGGTGGTCCGAGCAGCACGCCACTGACGTGCACGACCTCGCCGGCATCCGCCCCGACGGGCACGGCGTCTGGACAGCGGACGGCCGCACCGTCGGGTTCTTCCTCGAGCACGACAACGGCACCGAACCTCTCAGCGTCGTGCGACGCAAACTCGGCGCCTACACCCGCCTGGCCAACGGCGGACCCCGATACCCAGTCCTGTTCCGCGTGCCCAGCGCCGCTCGCGAAGCCAATCTCCTTGATGCCCTTGCCGACGAGCGCCCGACCCCGATGCCGGTCGCCACGTCCACCCACGACCGGCATCCCGCCGAACAGTCCTGGTTGCTGGCCGCCAACCCCCACCATCGCTGGGCTCTCCACGAATTGCCCAGCGACCACGGTCCCGTCGGCTCCGTCCTCAACCAGGGCCGTTATGCCGATACGGAGGCCGACCGGTAGAGCCCAGCCCGCCGTCGCGAGCCGCCGGCTGTGCTCTCACTCCCATCCCGCACTTGCCCGGTTCCTTACACCGCAGGTCAACGGGGGGTCGGAGAGATTTGTCCGGGCGATCGTGAGAGAGCACCGAGCTAACGTTCTGTCACCACCAAACCAACTCACACGCATCACCCGGTCCCGCTGCCCGGACTACCTCGCCGATCCGGCACCTCACACGGTGGACCCGTCCACCCGCCCTAACCAGGGCCGGTCGACTCTCACCTCCCGGCGAAGCCTCCGCACGGCCGCACCGGCCCTTCCCTGACCGACCAGCAACTCGGCGCATCGAACCTGTACTCAGTCGCCGACCGCGACGCCCTCACCCCATCCACGCCACTGGCCAACCCGCCACCTGACGCCTCGACTGTGCCGCGATGCGATTCCGCCTGACGCTGGACGCAATTCCGCCAGCGTGAAGCCCGCCTGCACCGCTGTCGAAGCCCGCGATTCCGCTCACTCTCGTAACCAGCCTTGTCATGTGCGCTGTGCTCCTCGCACCGACGATGAGCGGCGACGTGCTGAGCCAGGTCTCGGCTGCTCAATTCGGTTCGCCGTGCGCCCCGGGCCGGGGCACCGAACGCCGGTGCGGCCCGCAAAGAGCCGCCCTTTCCCTCTTCGGCGACCCGGCCAGGAGGCACTACGTGGCATCCCGCGCGCCCCGCCGCGCGCCTCGTCGGCAGCGTCCCTTACTTCAGTGCCTCATCCGTCTCGCGCGGGCGAGTCCCTCTGCGCGACTTGATCCATCGCCGAAGTCGAGCGTCCATGCCTCCCACCGCTCCGAACCGACCGCCTCCCCGTTCCTGGGCGGCGCATCTGGGCGGACGGCACCTGCTCCCGCCGATCGGAGGCGCACCTAATGGACCAGCACCCACGCGCACGCCCCAGCGACACCGCAGAGCTCCCGGCCGGCGTCGCCGACCCACTGCTCTGGAGGGTCGCCTACGACGTCGCTGCCGCCCATCAACCAGGAGCCGACGGCCGCTGTCTCAACTGGCAGTGCACCAACCTGGCCCCTGGCGAGTGCGCGGTCGCCGCCGATGCCCACCGCGCTCTACAACTCGCCTGCCCTGGTTGGTCCCCTCATCCCGAACCGAAACCAGCTCCCGCGAGCCCCTCTACACCTGTTTACGCAGGCCAACGGCAGGTACCCAAGGCCGCCGACCTGCCCGGAACTCGCGACTGGGCCAACCGCTTTCCCGGTTGGTTCACCCCACGCTCCGCGGAAGCACCGACTGCGTCCGGCGAATCCGTCCGCTGGCCGGGGCCCGAGCAGCGGAACCTCACATCCTCCGGGCGCCGAGCCTTTCCCCCTGCAGGTACCAAGCCTGCAAACACCGAAGCGCAGCATCGAACTGGAGCCCGTACTTTCGTGTGGCTTCCCTACCGGCCACCCTGCTCGACTCCACAGCGCCGTGAACGTGCGGAAAGGCCGCCTGGGCCGCGAGCCCACGCCGCCTATGCGCAGTCGGCGTGATCCATTCCCGCAACTTCGGCCAGCTCAGCCACCTATCGGGCCTCAGGAAGAACGCTATTGAAGGGATACCGAGCGCGCCTCTGAGTGCCGGACGGTGCCGGTCAGCCTGTCCAACGGGATGCAATGGGCGATGACCTCGCGATCGCGCTCGTCCAGTGCCCCATACCCCGCGAGAAAGGCCTCTTCAAGGTCCGGCCGCTCCGGCCACACGCGGTCCGCGAGGCGCACGACGTCGCGAGCTGCAAGGTCGTATCGGGAGTGCTCGAAGTCGATCACCGCTACTCCACCACCCGGACGAACCAGCAGGTTGCGCGGCATGAAGTCGAGGTGGCACGGCACGGCCTCGATCGGCGCGAGTTCCGTCAGCGCGTGAAGGTGCGCCCGGACGTCTGCGATCTCGGCAGCGGTTATGACGTCCCGGCCCCGGTTGAGCCAATATTCGCCCCGTTCCGCCAGCCGTATGGAGATGTCCGGCTCGAGCCGGGGTGGACCCGCGTCGTGGAACAGCCGCAGCAGCGCGCCTGCCCGGGAGTACGCGGAAGCCTCCTCCTCGCAATCGAGTGAGGCTTCGCTCAGTTGCTGGCCGGCGATCGCGGCGACGATGATTGCTGGAGGGTCGGTGCTGACTGCCACGATCTCGGGCGCGCCATCCCCGAGCACACCCACCCAGTTCCGGTAGGCGTGGACCTCCTGGTGGTGACGCTCGGGACTTCGATGCGCCTTGACGATGACCTCGCCGGCGGAGGTCGACGCCCGTAACACCGCTGTTCCGTCGTGGCCAGGATGCAGCGCCACCTGGTGGGCGTCGGGATCGACCAGTTGGCGGCAGAGGGTGAGGAGTTCGTCTGCGGGCGCTGCTACGCGCATGGCTCCGCCAGGTGGCGGGTGTCGTTGTGCGCAGTGAGCATCCAGGTCTCCCGATCGAAGCGGTTGACGTGCCGCTCCCAGCGGCTGATGCCGGTGTGATCAGTGACGTATCCGGTGGTCACTCGCACCTCGGAGGGAACGCAGAGCAGCAGGGTGTGGGCCGCCTCGATGGTCTCGCCGTGCGCGACGACAAGGATGCGGTCGCCGACGTGTTCGTCCAGCAGCGACCGCAAGGTGCGATGGGCTCGGTCGAGATAGACGTTCCATGGTTCGGCTCCGGGCGCGTACGGCTCGTCGGGCCGATGCTGAGGCGGGCCGCCGAACACCGTCTTCATCTCGCTCCAGAGCTGGCCGTCGGCCTCGCCGTGGTCCGGACCGCGCAGGTCATCGACGATGGTCGGCTGGCTGGACAACGCGAACGCCACGGTGGCGACGGTCTCTCGTACGCGTTGGCGGGGCGTGCCGTAGATCGCGCAGAACGGCCGATCTCGATGTTCGGCGGCGAGGCGGGCGGCGAGCCTCCGCGCCTGCTCGTGACCGCGAGGGCTGAGCCCGGTGCATCCACGGTCGCCGCCGACGGTGCCGGTGACGTTGCAGCTGGCTTCGCCGTGTCGGACGACGACGAGTTCGGTGGTCACTGCCACGGTGGCGCGCTCCTTCGGGAAGCAGCAGGTCAGATTGGTATCGGCCACGGCCGCGTGTCGGCCCACGAGTGCTCGTAGCCGTTGCGGTGCAGGTAGCGCGCGGTGAGGACGTGGTGGATCTCGGCGTAGAGCGCGAGGTCGTACGCGGTGGCGGACGACGCCGGGCCACCTGCGTGCACGACCGCGGTGTTGTATGCGTCAAGCGCCTCGTGGATCGCCGAAGCCGCGATCGAGCCGTAGGTCATGACGAGGGAGACGACGAGCTTGGCGAGGTCGTAGCCGAACGGCGCGAGGGTGAGGTCGTCGAAGTCGACGACTGCGGGCCCGTCGGTGGTGATGAGGAAGTTGCGGAGATTGGCGTCCTTGTAGAAGGCGACGTCGCCGCCGACCGGAACGTCGAAGCGCGCGAGCACCTGCTGCCGGCAAGCGCAGAAGTCAGGAATCGTCAGCGCGGGCGTCGCGGTGAATGGATCGTCGAGCTGCGCGGCGTGCAGGTGCTGTTGGTAGGCGGTGCCATGGAGTCTGCCGAGCACGATCGCGAGGTCGACCAGGTCCCGAATCTCTGGCTGGCGTCCTTCGATGCGTTCGAGGATTTGAAGCGTGCCGGTTCCGGGGTGGGCGTGCGGGAGCCGGATACCGCTTCCGAGTTGCTCCAGCCAGTCGCGGTGGCGCCGGGCGGCGAGCACGCAGGCGGCGTCCGGGTGGCGCTTGACGAAGACCGGCGAGGTCATGGACGCGCTGCTAATAGATAGGTGACGGTCGAGAAAGTGGTCAGCCCGTACTCAGGCATCTCGGCGCGAAGCGCCTCCACGAGATCGTCGGTGCGCACCTGGTACTTGGGGCTTGTACCGGCGTATTCGGCTAGGTGCTCGGCGTCGCTAAATCGGAAGGTGTGGCATTCGTCGATGCGCCCGCGGACCATGAGGCCAGCGCTCTCGATCGCGTTCTCCGCGTTCGCGGAGTGGAAGCTCTGATAGAGGCTCGGCCGTCGCGTCGCATCCGGGTCCATCCCGCTGGCGACCATGACCTCGTCGATCTCGCGATAGCTGTCGGCGGACTTGGTCACAGCCACGATGACGCCGTCCGGTCGGAGGCAGCGAGCGATCTCTGTGAGCACACTGTCGGGCTGGCTGGAGTGATAGAGACAGAAGGCGGCCACTGCGAGATCCACGGTTCCAGTGGCGACCCGCAGTTGGTGGAAGTCGGCGACCACGACGTCGGGATGGTGGCCGGCCGACCGCAGGCGTTCAGCGGCCACGTCGAGGAGCGCCTTCGACTGGTCAATCGCGACGAGGTGCGCTTCGGGGTAGCGGTTCGCCAACTGGACTGTACTGGTCCCGCGTCCGCATCCGATGTCAAGGATGCATTGCGCATGCGGCGCCGCCTCGACCGCTAGATCGACGATCGTCGCTGTGGCGTCGGCGCCTTCGATCTTCGCCCGGTGGAGGGCACCGGTCCGTTGTTGGAGCCGAGCCGGTGCGGCGTAGAGCGCACCCCGAACGAGACCTTTGTCAGTGAACGGACTGTCGGTCGGCACGGCTCACCTCTCCGAGTCTCCGTCGTCGAGGCGCTGCAGGAACTGGTTCGCGCGGCGTCGGCTGGTGAGGCGGACGTAGGTCGCGTGCTGGCCGTGCTCGGCGATCAGCGCGTCCACCCGGGGCCGCATCGTCTTGCGGTAGCCGAGGATGTATTTGACGAACGACCAGGTGATCCGGTCGTAGACCCCGTCGGCATGCTGGCCACCCCGGTAGCGCCAGCGGCGTTGCGCGATCCCCCAGAGGCAGGCCCAGGCGGGCAGATCGAGGAAGATCACCGTGTCGGCGCGAGCGAGGCGGACGGGCAGCGTCGAGGCGTAGTTGCCTTCGATGAGCCATCGATCGGCGGCGACGAGATCGCGCTGGAGCTCGGCGAACTTCTCCATCGGGGTGGGGTTCCAGCCGTCGTCGTAATACAGCGCGTCGAGGTTGGTGACCGAGAGCCCGAGGGCGTCGCCGAGCCGGCGGGCCAGGACGGTTTTCCCGGAGCCTCCACAGCCGAGGATCGCGATCCTGTTCATGCTTCGCGACGGTAGTGAGAATGCCGGACCAGCCTCCGGAGGCAGGCCGCTGCTCATCCGACTCGCCTTAAGGCGAGTCCGGTGAGTGTGTGCTCGACGGTGTCGAGCTGCCGAGACAGACGAAATTGGTCGAGGCGCGCCAGGCAAGCGTGGAGCACCTCGGCGTGGTCCTGCTCCCCGACGACCGCCAAGAGTTGCTCCAATCGGTTGGCCGCGTCGTCGCCGTCGCTGATGTGTAGTTGGCGCGGCGTGAACCGGCTGGCCTCGCGGATGGTGGCCGGTGTGAGCGGGAGACACCCGGCGAGGACCGCTTCGAACAGTCGCTGGGTCATGTGCCCGACGGAGGCGTACCGATCGGGCAGCAGCAGGACCGTCGCGACGGACCGTCGGTAAAGACGGTCGACGGCATCGAACGCGATACGACCAGCGAAGTTCAGATCACTCCACTGGCTGGACCGAGGCCATTTGCCGGCGATCAGATGCGTGTGACGGCGAGCGGCCGGTGCGAAGTGCCGATCGAAGGCCTCGTCGCGGTCGTACTGGTTGCCGATGTAGACGAGCGGGAGGTCGCGGCGCAGCTTGGTCAGTGTCACCGGGTCGGCGCCGTCGAGAGCTTCGTCTGCGACGGGGAACAGGAGCGACACCGCGCCGGGCGCGGGATGCAGCGCCGGCTCGCAGACCGCGACGGCAGGCGCACGCCGGATTGGGTGCTCCGCGGGGAGCTGGCGGTCCTTGTCCCACAGCAGCACAGGCACTCCACGAGCCGAGTAGACGTCAAGAAGTTGCTGCTGGCGGTGCAGGTCGCAGGTATGGCCGGGAGTACCGCACGTTGTGGTGTTGCGGCCGGGAATCGGCCAGCGCCATTCGAGGAACAGCACGTCGATGTCCGGGTAGCCCGCGTCCCAGTCGTAGATCGGGGTGAGGTCGAGGTGCGCTTCGTCGCGGTCCCGGTTGGCCTGGAGGAACACGACGCGGTGCCCGCGTTCCCGGAGTCCGTCGATCAGGGCGCGGCGGTGGCTGCGTCCGCCGTCGGGGGTGTCGACGACCCCGGACCCGAGGAAGCCCCAGAAGCTGTAGCCGAGGATCACTTGGAGACCCACCATCCTTCGATCAGGAGGGCGTCCAACCCGGTGGTGGTCAGGCAGTCCAAGGCCATGTCGGGGGTTCCGCAGATCGGCTTGCCTTTGACGTTGAGCGAGGTGTTGATCAAGACGGGGACGCCGGTCAGCGCCTCGAACTCCATGAGGACGTCGGCGAGGAAGGCGTTGGACTCCGCGGTGACGGTCTGCACGCGGGCGGTGCCGTTGACGTGGATGACGGCGGGGATGCGTTGTCGGGCCAGGTCGGTGACGCCGGAGGCGATGGACATGAACGGCGCGGGCTGGCCGAGGGTGAAGTAGTCACTCGCTGCGTCGTTGAGGATCACGGGCGCGAACGGGCGGAACGGTTCGCGGAACTTGATATCGTCATTCAGGCGCCGGACGACGTCGGCGTGCAGCGGCGAAGCCAGAATCGATCGGTTTCCGAGGGCGCGGGGTCCTGCTTCGAGCGGCCCTCGGAAGAGTCCGACGATCGCGCCGTCGGCGAGCTTCTCCGCGAGGCTCTTCGCCGGCTTGGTGGGACGGAACGCGGCCAGTCCCGCACGAGGATGCGTCGGAAGCTCGAGCGGGGCGTACTGCGGTCCGAGGTAACAACGCCCAGCGACTCGCGCGGGTAGGCGTCGACCGGCGTCGAGCACCGCTGCGAGGGCGGCGCCGATTGCCGTTCCAGAGTCACCGGGGGCCGGCGGGACATGAATCTCGTCGAACAATCCGGCCTCGGCGATCTTGCCGACGGCAACACAGTTGGTCGCGACCCCACCACCGAGGCAAAGCAGCCTGCTTCCGGTCACCTCGCGCACCCGGCGGGCGAGATGGAGCATCACGTTCTCGGTGTGCTCCTGGAGAGCGGCGGCCAGGTCGGCGTGGATCTGTTCTGGTGTCTCGTCAGCCTGCCGTGGCGGGCAGGTCGCGTCGGTGAAGGCGTCGCTGACGCGCGAGTATCCGCTGCTCAGCACGCGAAGCGGGAACCACCGGGGGTCAAGGGCGAATCCGTGCTCGGTGAGCGGGACGGCAGCGCGGAAAAGTTCACGGAAGCGTGCCGGGTCGCCGAGCGCGGCGAGCGCCATGACGGTGCCTTCTTCGTCGCCGCGGCGCCAGCCGAGGTGCTCAATGACGGCACCGTAGACGTATCCCAGCGAGGCGGGGTCGTTGAGTTCCTCGCGGATGTCGAGCGAGCATCGCCCGTCATCCAGGCGGCGGGCGTCGCTGAGGGTTGTCGTCTGTAGCTCGCCGAGGCTGTCGACGACGAGGACGCCGGCCGCGTCGTAGGTGCTGGAGGCGAACGCGTAGAGCGCGTGTGCGCGGTGGTGCAGAACGGGAGTGACCGTGCTATGCGGAAATCGTCGCTGAAGGTCCCGCATCCGGTCCTCGTATCGGCCGTGGACCTTGCGGAAGCTGGCTGCGCGCGGTTCCGCACGGGTCTGCGTTTTGGGCTGACTCGTGTAGTGCGTGGTGGCAGAAAGCGCGTCTAGATATCGGGTGCCGTCGAAGTTGTACGCGACGATGTCGACGTCGTTCGCGTCGAGACCGGCGCGTTCGAGCAGCCAGGCCACTGCATGCTCGGGGAAGGCTGCGGTGTGCTTCTCCCCGTTGAGACGCTCTTCCTCGACGAAGCCGATGAGGCGGTCGTCGACGATGAGGGCGGCGGCGGAGTCGTGGGTGTAGCTGCACAAGCCGAGCACCACGGGTGACTGAGCGGCGGTCATCGGATGGCCGCCTTTGTCGATGTGACGTGGGTCCGAGCGGTGAGGTGCTCGTACCAGGCGTGTAGATGGACGCCGAGGTCGCCATCGAGGCTGTCCGCCAGGGCGGTGGCGCTCGTGCGGTCGCCGCTGTTCCAGCGTCGATAGCTCTCCAGCACCTGGCCCATGGCGTGCCAGATCGGGTCAGCGTCCATTGGTGCCTCACCCGCGATGACCGCTCCGAGGAACCTCGTTAGGTCATCCGGCGGTGCGACGAGCGGGGGCATCGCCGTCGAGGCCGCTGTCGGAGTGCGTGCTACTTCGGCGGCGCCGTCCCAGTCGTGGGCGTAGAGGTGCAGGGAATCGACGTGATGGTGATAGCTGCCCAGGTCGACGTCGAGCCAGCCCGCCATCAGCTCGTGCAGGATGGTCGCGGCGAACAGGTCGTAGGGCAGCCCGAGCCAGACGTCATTGCTGCGCATGGTCGTGTGCATGTGCAGCTGCCCGGCCCGGACGAAGAACCGGTAGTTCAGCGTGCAGGGCACGTCCCGGTTTCCCTGGGTGTCGAGTTGCGGGTCGTAGAGCTGGATCACGGCCTGCCGGCTGTCGGGATCGTGCCGCAGGAGTTCGCGGACACCGGTCAGTTGGTCGATTTCGCCGCGCCAGAGGCGGATGCGTGGGCCGTAGGCGCCGCGAAGTCGTCCGTCGTCGGCGTACTGCGCGAGGTTCCGGTTGAAGTCGAAGATCCACGGCTCATCGGATCCGGCGAGGATCCACAGCACCTCGGCGACCGCGAACGCGGGATTGAGCAGCCGGGCGGGAGGTACCGCGACGAAACGCTGCCGCGGATTGGTGAGGGTGAGGTGGGCCCCGAGGATTTCCTTGGTGAGCTGGCCACGCGGTGACGTTCGGTGACCTTGCTCCAGGACCTGGCCGCAGACAGCGGTGAACAGTTCGTTGGCGGACGTCGCGGTGAGCGTAATCATGCGGGCACCTCCGACGCTGCGGGCACGGGCGGAAGGAACTCCTGAAAGGCCGGAGCCGGGAGACTCCGGAGCCAGTCCGCGTGCTGGGCGATACCGGCTCGCAGGTCGGTACGCGGCTGGTAACCGAGCAGCCGGCGGGCGGTGTCGAGGTCCGCGACCGTAATAGGGGCGTCTCCGGCCTGTTCGCCGCTCCGGTGCAGTGGCACATCGCGGCCAGTCACTTCTTCGACGAGGTGAAGTGCCTGACTGACCGAGACGCTCGTTCCTCCACCGACGTTGATCGCGACCGCCGTGGCGTCAGCGGTGGCGGCGGCGACCGTCGCGTCCACCACGTCGTCGACGTACGTGAACTCGCGGCGCTGCTGCCCGTCGCCGAACACCGTGTATGGGATGCCGGTGAGAGCGGCCATGATCATCCGGCTTATCGCCATGTCGGGTCGTTGACGTGGCCCGTAGACGGTGAAGTACCGGAGCGCGACGGTGCTCAACCGGCTGTCGCCTCGGAGTGCGTGTGCGAAGCACAGTTGCTCGCCGGCCAGCTTGGTGACGCCGTACGGCGAGAGCGGCAGAGTCGCGTGAGCCTCGCGGCTGGGCGAAACAGCGTGCCCGTACACGCTGGAAGACGACGCGTAGACAAGGCGGCGGACTCCGGCTCGCGCGCAGGCGGCGAGCAAGGCATCGGTGACCAGCACGTTCACTCGGACGTAGTCGGGGAATCCGGTTCCCCAGGAGCGCCGGACACCGGGCACGGCTGCGAGATGGAACACGCAGTCGACGCCGTCGAGTAGTGCGTCCAAGTCGATCATGGCGAGGTCGGCCTGCACGGCGCGGTAGCGGTGGTGATTGACCGCAGCGGTCAGGTTGAACTGCGCACGGATGTCTCCGTGTACGGCGCGGAGGTCGACGCCGATCACCGCGAAGTCCGCGGCGAGAAGCCGATCGACCAAGTGCGAGCCGATGAATCCAGCAGCGCCAGTGACGACGACGGTCGGACTCACGGCAGGCACCTCGCCGCCGCGATCGCAGCTCGGCGAGGTACCGCGGCGCGAGCGACGTATCGCAAGGTCGTGCTTCTGCGAGCTGGGAGTGGTGGCCCGCCGGTGTATGGCCGGTGCGGCTGGAACCAGGACTCCGGCTCCCAGGGAGCGCGTCCGTGCACGACCGCGGTAGCGCCGCCGACCTCGGTGTCTAGGGCGAACCCGGGGACGCGTTTGGGCAGTTGGGACGTCGAGCGGGAGGACAGCGCGGGGGCGAATTGCTGAGCGGTCACGGGAACTCCAGGTCGTTGAGAAGGGTGCCGTCAGAACCAGTGGGCGGTCGGCACCTGCGAGTGAGGGCAGGCGGCTCGCCCTGCGGCGGCGAAGCAACAGGCGTGCGCAGCGGCCCACTGGGCTGCGGTCTCTGGCTGCCTGCCGAGCTGCACAGTCAGGGCTTCGCTGGGCGGAGGTTCATCTGCGGTGTCCCATCGGCGCCAAGCGGCGTCAGCTGCCCTGGCGGAGAGTCCTGCATCGGTCAGCGAGGCAACGAACCGCGGTCGGCATTGAGGGCGGTAGCTGATTCGTGTTCCGGTGGCCGCCGACAGCATGTCCGCCCACTCGGCACACGTCAGACGCTCCGTGGCCGTCCAGTACCGCACAAGGTGATCCGACGGCGGCTCGCTTAGTAGCGCAGCGACCGCTTCGCCTACGTCTCCGCTGGTGACGTAAGCGAACGGAACCTCCGGATCGATCGGAAGTCGGAGCTCGCCGCCGTTGGCGATCGCGGGAGCCTGGCGAAGGACCTGGTCGAGGACGATCGGGAGACGGACGACGCTCGCCTGGCACCCCGCGTCGCGCAGCAACGCCTCGGCCTCCGCCGTACACGTGTCGCTGACTTGCGGTTCGACGTCGAGGATCAGCGCGTACGTCCTGCGGGCTGCGTGGTGGACAGCGCGCATGACGTCGGCGTCTGCATAGGCCGAGGGAAACAGCACCAGGCTGTCGCAACTATCGAGGGCCTTCTGCAGCGAGTCGGGCTCGCTCGGCCTCCAGCGGACGACGTCGACGCCGGTGGTCACGCCGCTCGTATCGGCCGTATCGGGAACGCCGAGCCGAATGCTGTGCCCGGCACGCCCGATGGCCTGAATGCTGGTCTGGGCGATCAGGGGGACCTGGTCGTCCGGAGCCACGAGGCAGACGGGGCTCACTGCGAGTTCCGATCGTCGAGGCAGGCCACCGCGCCGAGGAGGTGGCAGGCGGCCGGGTCCGGTTCGACCAAGTCGTCGGCCCATCGCCATTCGCCGACCGGCACGACGGTCGTTGGCTCGTCGTCGGCCGGCGCCAGCAGATTCCAGCCGTCCAGCAGTGCGGTGATCTCCTCCAGGGTCCGCAGCGTGAGCGGCGCCCCGACGCGCTCGTACAGCTCCGCGATGTTGATGTACTGCCCGACGCCCAGGTGATCCCAGGTTCCGTGCGAGAGGACGAGATGGCTCCCGGGTGCCAGGGCCGCTCGGTAGGCGCGGAGGAGTTCGCCGGGCTCGTGAACGTCGGAGACGTAGTGCAGGACGGCCGTTGCGACCAATCCGATCGGCTCGCTCAGGTCCAGCAGATCGGCGACCTCGGCGCTGGCCAGGACCTCCGCCGGATTGCGAATGTCCGCGTGCACGACGCGAACGTGGACGGCGTCTCCCAGCGTCTGCTGCCACGCCGCCACAACCACCGGATCGTGATCGACGTAGACGACCCGCGTCGAAGGCGTGTCTCGTTGAGCCAGGTCGTGGAGGTTCCCCGCAGTCGGCAGCCCGGCGCCCAGATCGAGGAACTGGCGGACACCCGCACTCGTCAGATGGCAAATTGCCCTCGCTACGAAGGCGCGGTTGGCGTAGGCATCGGCGGCTATGCCCGGGGCGATGTTCAACAGATGCGAAGCGGCCCGGCGGTCGGCGGCGAAATTCGCTGAGTCCCCGAGCAGGCAGCTGTAGATTCGCGCGGCATTCGGTCGATCGGTGTCCTGGTCACCCGCCGCAGAAGCGGCAGAACTCGTGAGCGGCGATCTGGTGGACGGCGTCATCAGCGAGGTCTCCGGTCGTCGGTTCGCATCCGGGCAGGGCACTACCTGGCGCTCAACGACGTCTCTCGTTGGGTGGCAGGTGGACTACGGTGGGTTGCGGAAGGGCGGTCGGACCATCCGGTTCGGGAAAGCAATTCGTCCGGCGTGGAAACGAGAATGACCCGCGGCAGGAAGGTGCCGCCTGTTGCGGCGTTGCCGCAACGAACGTTGCGGCAACCGAGGGAGGTCTCCGTGGTGAGCTCGGAGGAGTTGCGCGCGGCGCGGGAGCAACAACGACTCACGCTCGGGCAATTCGCCGATCTAACCGGTCGCGATAAAGGACACCTGAGCCGTGTCGAACGCGGCGAACGCGCGATAACGCCGGCGCTGGTGCGGGACTACGAGCGTGTGCTCAACACGTCCTTCGCGCCCAGCATCGTGGCGATGCCTGATGGCCCGGTTCGAGCCGTGGGAGTACCCGATCGCACTCTTTCGACTGGCGAAGCGGTCTCTGCCCTGATCGACTGGAGCGCGGAGACCGATCGAGACACACCAGGCCAGGCCGCGGCCGTCAGTGATCTGGCCGAGGCTGTCGCCGAGTGGGCAACGAGGACGAGTGGCACAGTGAACCGCCGTGAGCTGCTAACCAGGTTGAGCACCGTGTTTGCCGTCGCCGCCGCGTCGCCGATGCTCACGCAACGAGTGCTCGATCTCGCGAGCAGCGCGAGCACGGATACCGGCGCTCGGCATCCGGCCGGCGTCGCGTTGATCGCCGACAACCTCATGCGCTGTCGGCAGCAGGCAGACGTCCTCGGCCCGTCCGCCTCGTTGCCCGCCGTGGCCGCACAGCAGCAAATCCTCTCCGAGTTCCTGTCCGCGTCCGGCGCGGACAACTCGACGCTCGCGGTGTTCGCCGAAGCCAACCAGCTGATGGGCTGGCTGCTGTTCAACCTCGGCGACTACCGCTCCGCCCAGCACTACTACGAAGAAGCGCGAGCCGCCGCGCACGAAGCCCACGACATGGAGCTGGTCACCTACGTCCTCTGCGCCATGAGCCACCTTGCGACCTGGCAGGGACGGCCGCGCGTCGGAATCGACCACGCGGTGGCCGCCGCCCAGTGGGCGTCACGGACGAGCAGCGCCCCTGCCCGGGGCTACGCGGCCGATGTCATGGTCCGCGCGTTCGTCGCAGACCGCGACGCGTCCTCGGCCCGCCGCGCCCTCGACCAGGAGCACACCGCGCTTGCCTCAATCAGCGCGGATCAGCCGCCCACTCGCTGGTGGTACTTCTACGACGAGTCCTTCGCACTCGGCACCGAGACCGAATACGCACTCGGCTTCGGGTTCACCGAGCAGGCCGACCGCGCGGCGAAGAAGACGCTGCGCCTGGCCGACCCCTCCAACGTGCACAACTACGCGTTCTCGCTGCTGCTGCAGAGCGAGGTGCTGATCCAGGCGGGCGAGATCGCCGGCGCGGCACAGCTGATCGGCGACGTGGCCGGCTTCGGCCCATCCTCCCCACGAGCGCAGCAGCGGATCAGTGGGCTACGAAAGTCGCTGGCACCGTGGGCCGACCACTCGTCCGTCCGGGAGTTGGACGAGCGCCTGCGAACTACCGCTCCTTGACGAAGAGGACGTAGCCAGCGAAGTAGTCGTTCGGGCCGCCGGGGACCGTGCCCGCCCGCGTCCAGCCCCAACGCGGGTAGACCTCTTGCGATGGGGAGTCAGCGCCGGTCGCCAGGGTGGCGCGAGGCTCGGGCCGGGCCGCGAGGAACGCGTCGTGTAGCCGCCTGCCGATGCCTTGCTGCTGGACGGCGCGGCGGATCTCAATCTCGGAGAGGACGACGGTCCGCGTTCCGTCCTCGTCGGCGAACCCTACGACCGGCTCCGGGACCAGGCCGTCCCACCACTTCGTGTCCGGACGCAGCGGATAGCCGAACGCGAACCCGACGAGCGCGCCGTTCGCTTCGACGGTGAACAGCTCGAACCCCGGGTCGGTCGAGGCGCGCTCCATCCGGCGTCTGAAGCCGTCGACCTTCTCTCCGGGCTCGACGCCGTACGCGTCGGCGTAGACGTCACAGAGTTGATCGATGAGGGTAGGTACAGCTGACGCGTCGTGGCGATGGACATCGATGGCGAACTCGCTTCCAGCCATATAGCGACCCTACGACTCCGAGCGACTCCGCTTCAGAGCAAGTTCCGTAGCGCTGACCTGGGCCCTGTCCCCGAGGCCAAGGTCATCCCGGCTTCGACGAATCGCATCAGCATGACCTACGGCAGTAGGTCGGCCACCGATCCACTGGTGCGGCGCAACTTTGGGATTGGCCTGCAGGGTTCTGCGCTGAACCTCCAGACTTGCGCCCACTGAAAGTGCGTCGTCAGTCGACGAGGTAGTGGGCTTCGATGTAGGCGACAGTGGAGTCATACGGTTCGCCGACCGGTTTGAGTGCGTAACGGCGGAAGACCGCCGCGGTCGCGCGGCGGACACCTCGGTTGCGGGCATCAGCGTTGTCCCATGACTGCGCAAGGGCTCGCTTGACGACCTGATCGATTTCCTCGGCCAGCCGACGCTCCGTGACCGTAAGGCCGGGCGGCGCGTGGTCGTGGATGATCCGCGAGAGGACGCCGATGTGGTCGTCGTCGAGCACGATGACCGCTTCGTCGGGGTGCTTCTCGGCGTCAACGATGGCGCGGGCGACCCGGAGTGCTTCGGCGAGGAAGTCCAGGGCATCCTGGGCGTTCTGGATGATCCGGTCGCGGAGTTGCCGGATTCGATCGGCGAGGGCGGTGTACTTGGCCGACGCCGGCTCGACGCCCCGATCCAGCGCGGCTTTGATCTGATCGAGGATCTCCGCTGCGGTCGGAGGCTTCGGATCATTACCGTCATCTGTGCCGGGTTTGGGGCGGACGAGGGTCATAAGTTCCTTGAGGATACCGATGCCCTGTGCGTCCAGAACGAGGGCTTCCTCCTGGGAGGCGAGAACGGTGAACGAGTGGACGTGGGCGTTGATGATTTCCAGCACCATCGGCCCGAGTTCACCCAACCGTTCCTTGCGCTCCTCGTCCGTAGATTTCTTGAAGAGGGTCGTGTAAGCGGACCCGAACAGCGCGAATCCGTCCCGGAACTTGGCAACCCGCTTGTCAGTGCTAATCAGCGGGTAGAGGCGAGCCAGGAGTCGGTAGTCCCTGCTGAAGGCCACAGCGACTTCAGGGTCAGCGTCCAGGAACGCATTGATTGCACGCACAGAGGCGTACCCGTGAACGGTGAGGTCCAGATCCTCGACGTCCACGAGAAGGTCTTCGACCCTGGCGAAGGTGGCGCGGAACTCGGCGATCAGGTCGGTCAGGTCGGTAACGAACCCGCCGCCCTTGCTGCCGCTGGCGGCGGTGGGGTCGACGACGGCGCGCTGGACTTCTTCGGCCAGGCCGATAAAGTCGACGATGACGCCGGAGGTCTTCACGAACCCCTGGGGAGAGACCCAGGTGCGATTCGGGCGAGTGATGGTCTGGAACAGGTTGTGGGCCTTGAGCGGCTTGTCCAGGTACAGGACACCTTCGTTAGGGGCGTCGAACCCTGTCATCAGTTTTGCGGTCACCACCAGGAAGCACAGCGGGTCGTCCGGGGTGAGGAATCGCCGCTTCTGTTCCTCCTCGTCGGTCTCCGAGAGCCGGAACGGCTTCATGGCGGGGTCTTCGTCTTTGGAGTCGGAGACCGAGATGTTGACCTCGGCGGTGATCAGGTCGTGTTTCCCCACCTCGGCGAGTACCTGTGATGCCTCGGCGCCGACGAGCAGTTCGTTGATCTTGTCCGTGTAGGTGACGGCCAGTTCGCGGTTGTAGGTGACAACCTGAGCTTTGAGGCCATTGCGGTAAGCGCTGGCCAGGTAGTGGTCGACGATGTCCCGGCAGACCGCCTCTACACGGTCAGGGTTCGCGAACACCGAGGTGAGACGGCCGAATTTCCGCGACAGCGCTTCGCGGTCGGGGTCGTCGAGGTCGAAAGTATCGGCGAACTGGTCGAATTCGGCCTGCAACAGCAGGTCGTTCATGTCGAAGGAGACCGGGTGCGGGTCCAGCATGACCGGGACAGTCGCCTCGTCCTGCAGGGATCGGGTCACCGAGTATCGGTGCAGCACCCTGCCTGGGTCGGCCTCGTCACCAAAGAGCGCGAACGTGTCGGTCGCCAGGGTCCGGACTGGAGTTCCCGTCATGCCGAAGAACTTCGCGTTCGGCAACGCCGCGCGCATCTGCCCGGCCAGGGACGTCTTCCGCACCGACTGCGTGCGATGCGCTTCGTCGACGAGCACGATGACGTTGTCCCGCGTCGAGAGGTTCGCGCCGGCGTCGGCGAACTTATGGATCGTCGTCGAGATGACCCCGCGTACATCGTTCGCCAGCAACGTCCGCAACTCGTGACTGGTCGCGGGCTCGTAGAAGTGCGCGTGCCCCATCGCGGAGGTGAACACCCCGGAGGTCTGTCGGACCAGTTGGGTGCGGTCGGACAGCAAGATGATGGTGGGCGACTCGGTTCGCGTGTCGGCGAGCAGCATCGAGGCGGCGAAGACCATCAACAGCGTCTTCCCGGAACCCTGGTGGTGCCAGATCAGGCCCCTCGATCCACCCGCGAGGATCCGCTGATGAATTAGGTGTGCGCCCTCCATCTGCGGGTAGCGAGGCAGGTACTTCTGGTCCGCCCCACCGCCGGAGGTGTCGAAGAGGGCGAAGTTCGCAAGCATGTCCAGGACGGTCGCCGGGTTGAGCAGCAGTTCCGTGGAGCGCTGCACATCGGCCTGACCAGCGAGGGTTTCGTCGTCGGCGGTGGATCGAAAAGGCTGCCACAGGTTCGTGGGTGCACCGGCGGGGCCGAAGCGCAACTTCAGCCCGTCCGAGGCTATGGCGAAGACATTCGGGGCGAAGAACCACGGGTACTCGGTGACATAGACGTCATTGATCTCGTGGACAGCATCGATCCAACCGGTCTTCGCCGTGGGTGACTTCACTTCCACCACGACCAGCGGCAGTCCGTTGACCCAGTACACGAGGTCGAACCGGCGGGACGTCTTGCCCGGCACCGTGATCGTCACCTCGTCTGACACGACCAGAGTGTTGGCGGGCGGGTTCTCAAAGTCGATGACCTTCAGGGCATGCCACACTCCATCGGCGTCCCGGAACTCCTTCCGCCCACGCAGAATGAGTAGGACTTGCTCATTGGCCCGTACCAATCCACCCTCGACCGCGCTGACCGTGGCGACGATCTGCGCGACTACATCATCCACATCGTATCCATCGATCACGCGCGGATTGAGCCGGACTACGGCGTCCCGCAGGTGGTTGTTTAGCACGGTTTGCGTCGTCGACCGCGGCAGGTCCCATCCAGCCGTGAAGCGCCAGCCCATAGGGAGGGACCACTGAATCATCAAATTTTGGAATTCGCGTTCCCGGATTCCTTTCGCCACGGCTCAGACCCCTAACCCAGCGGACTCGATGTCGATTGTGCGGTCCAACAACCCTGATAGGAGAGCGGCCCGAAACTGGCGGATTCTATGGGATTCTGCGCGGCACGCACGCCCGACTGAACGCATCGAAAGAATAGTTTTCGCCACTTTGCGCTGCTCGGCCAGATCGGGCATTGGTATCTCAAGGTTAACAATCTTCGACTGGCTAATATTCTTCATCGATGCCGACCCCGACGCAGCGATCGCTATCTGGCTCCGCACCCGCGACAGCGCCATAGCAACAACCAGGAAGTTCGGGTCCAGGCCGTCATCAGGAACTATTCGAAGGGTCTTGTCGCTCAGATATAGGCCACTTCTAACGTCTGAGGGGACGCGACAGGCCGCTCCCACCCGGTGAATAGTCCCGCTCGCACGGGTGACCAGCACATCTCCTGCCCGCACCTCCGCCGCGTTTGGCATTTCAGTTCCCGGGGCGAGTGTCTTTGACTCATCGGCGCTGAACTGGAAGGGCTTCACCGCACTGACCTTTAGAACGCCCGGTTCATGCTCAGCGGGGATTCTATCGACCGCCTGCGGGCTGCGCCCACCTTCGATGCGACAGATCCGGCCCTTCAATGGTACGAAAGTCGAACTTGCTAGCATCGACTCGGCCATTGCGCTGGCGGCCGAATCGGCGGCTGTTTCTTCACGGTCGAGCGCGGCGATATGGTCGTCGACCGCACCGATCACCCCCACGATCCGCTTTTGCAGGGAAATCGGCGGGATATTCATGACAATACTGAGGAAATCCGAGGCCTTCACTCGCTCGCGCCTACCCCCCATTCCCTTGGACATACTTTGAAGTGCGCTCCACATCTCCGATGTGGTGATGAGTATGCGAAAAAAATCGGGATCTGCTTCGGGCGTGAAAGCGAAAGTCGGAAACTCCTGCGATGCGAACGATTCCGGCAGGTCATTAGGCGTAACCGCGATGGCACCCTCAAATGCCTTGAGGCGACTGTAGATGAGCAGACCGGGACCTATCCGATTTAGATTCTTGTAAGAAGTGGAGCGTCCTGAAATCGGCTCTCGATAGAGCAGCCCTCTGCCTTTATTCAATACTCCGACAGTTGCGTAATCCTGGCCTGGGTCCACAGCAACCGTCCGAACGCTGAGCGCGAGGAATCGCGATAGAGGTGCTCTGACCCATCGCTTTTGGTCGCCGGCCGCAGGATCACTATTCATCGAGTCACTCATCGAAGCCTTCGATCCCTGCATCAGCCAGAACGGAAAGCATGACCTGCTCGGCTTTCCGTCGCTCCGCACGGGCAAGGCGATATGCCTCGATTAGGGCGCCGAGGTCTTCCTGCGTGGCGGCAGTCTGTTTGATGTACCGTCCAATTTTGAGATCGTAGTCGTTTGCGACGATCTCCGCAGTAGGAACGAGCCGCGCCGCGAGACCACCTCCTCCGGAGCTGATCACATCATCGTAATTGAATTTCGAGTGATATACAGCTACGACATCCGCAATATCTTCCTTGGTAAGCATATTGCGCTTCTTGGACTTAATGAAACGCATTGAGGCGTCAATAAACAGCACGCCGCCCTGCCGCTCTGGGGCTTTGCAGCCTGGGGCGCGGAATACCAGGATCGCGGTCGGGATAGTCGTGCTGTAAAAGAGGTTGGGCGGTAGGCCGATGACGGCCTCCAGCAGGTCATCATCCAGGACGCGCTGGCGGATCGCCGCCTCCGTGCCACCTCGGAAAAGGACGCCGTGAGGCAACACAACACCAGCACGACCCTTTGTCGGAGTCATCGAGGCCATCATGTGCTGCACGAAAGCCCAGTCAGCCAGTGCCTGAGGCGCAACCCCGCCGATAGCGCGCGGATCCTTCGACCACGGTTTCCACTTGAGACTGTAGGGCGGGTTCGCCATGATCACATCGAACTGCGCGATCGATCCATCTGGCTTTTTGTGGCGAGGATCTTTCAGAGTGTCGCCGACCTCAATGTGGAAATCGGTGAGGTTGTGCATGAAAAGATTCATCCTGGCCACGCCCGCTGTGTCCGGCACAGCTTCCTGCCCAAACAGTCGCAGCGAGTAGCCGCGCCCTCCATGGGCTTTCAGGAGGTTGGCCGACGCGATGAGCATGCCACCCGACCCACATGTAGGGTCATAGACCGATTCGAACGCCTTCGGCTCGAGGACTTCGACGATCAGTTCGACGACCTCCCGCGGTGTGAAGAACTGGCCGGCGCGGGTGCCCGAGCCGTCGGAGAATCGCTTCAGCAGGTATTCGTACGCCCCACCGAGCACGTCGAAGGACATGTTGCCCTCGTGCATCTTCGGCGTGCGGTTCATCGCCCGCATGACCGCCGCCAGCACCTCGTTCGACAGGACCTCCTCGGAGGTCCACGTCATCGAGCCGAACAGGCGGGAGAACTTGTCCGGATTGGCCGTTTCAATGGCCTGCAACGAGGTACGGACCCGCTGGCCCAGCCTCGGCTGGGTGACCGTGCCAAGGACCGCGGACCAAGACGCGCGGCTGTAGTGGCCTGCACCGGAACTGACGAACGGAATATCGAACGACTGATAGTCGCGGTACTCGATCTCGTGGGCTTCGTCGTCGGTGAGGCTCTCCAAACCCTCGTTCTCGGCCAGGAACTCCTGGTGGTGATAGTCCCAGGTGTCGGAGAGGTACTTCCAGAACATCAGCGGGAATATCACCGAGGCGTACTGCGCTTCGGGCATCGCTACGCGCAGCTCGTCCGCGGCGTCCCACAACCGGTTCTCGATCTCCTGCTGGGTCACTGCCATCAGTCGAAGGCGTCCTTGCTCGTCAGAGGTGCTGACCCGAGGGCCACGATGTGTTGGCGGCAACCCTATTTGGAGCACGCTGAGGATGTGCACCGGAGGGACGAGCGCGCCGACGAGACCGACCTCTCAGCGCCACTCGTCGGGGAGAAAATCCTCGAGGGAACCGGTCCGGCGGAAGCCCCGGTACTGGCTGCGGGGGAAGGGGCCTACGCCAACGCGCCGGATACGTTCGATCGCCTCGGCTGGGAGGACGCCGGCGCGATGCAACTCCTCGATCAGTGCGTCGAACTGCCGTTGCTGCCCAACCACAGCGTCCTTCAACCGTGCGAGGTCGGGCTGACCCACTCCGACATAGAACTGATCGTCGCCCTCCTCTGACACCAAAACCACAAACTCCCGATACTCCGAACCAGCGGCCTCCCAGACGCACTGCCCGAACCGCATCGACACCGGTTCAGCCCGCACGCCATGCAGCACGACCGGGAAGTAGTCCTCTGCTTCGTAGTGCTTCTCGATCAGCACCGACAGTGCCTCATGCGCAGCCTCGTCCGTGGCGAACAGCAACTGCACCATCAGCGACATTTCGGCGCGTCCGGCATCGGCAAGATGGCGCGTCAACGGCAACGTCAACCCGTCAACGGTCACGGCGTCCACGGTGACGTGCTCGTATTCGATCAGCTCGAGCGCGTAGTTGACCGGGCCATCGTTGACGGAGGTCGACGACCAAGTCTCCACCAGCCATTGACCGCCCTGCCGATCCAACAGCGGCCGGGTACTGGCTCGGCGAATCGCTTCGGCCGCGGCATCGTCCTCGCCACCTTCTATACGGAGGCCACTCACCGCGATCCGGCGGAGTGTCGCGCCCGTCAACACAGACCGCACGGGCTCCTGAACAGTCATACGCCCGGGCGCTGACCTACCAACGATCACCAATTCCACAACGTCCGCAGTCATACGCCCAGGTTGACACTTACCTACGACAATTCCGCTCGCGCTCGCACGAGACAGTGCATCCGACGAGGCGAGGAGCACGAAACTGACGGGCCAGTGCTTCAGCGCCGGGCCGGGCCATCGAGGCTCACCGATGTGTAGCACCGGCGCGCACGTCAGTACACAGTCCGGGGTGACACTCGTCCGCCGGCCAGGGGCAGTGCCGTCGGCTGCGTGTAGCCGCCACCCGGTCCACGGTCAAACGACGGTCAAGCAACAGAACGCCCGACTCCCCGGTGGAGGGGAATCGGGCCCTGACCTACTTTTTTGTCTCAACCAGACGCGCGCTCGGAGGGACTCGAACCCCCAACCTCTTGATCCGTAGTCAAGTGCTCTATCCGTTGAGCTACGAGCGCAGGTCGTTCGGGTCAGAAGCATAGCGCAGGCTCCGGGGTGCTCGCCGCCGCCCCCTCGTCGCATCACCTCGTGATCCTCAGCGAGACCCTTACCGTGAATCCATGCTCCCTCTGTCCCACCTGGCCGCACTGTTCGTGATCGGGCGTCGCGGCGGGCTGATGAGTGTGCTCGGAAACACTCTCGGGATGCTGCCCCAGGTGGCCGCGACCGAAGCTCCGCCGGCGCGGCGGCGGCGTCGCCTCGCCCGCTCGGCGATGAGTTGCCGACTCGAAGCGCCGGAGCCAAAGACTGAGCCCGGTGAAAACCCTTTAGGGGGTAGCTCGCGCGACCCTTCGGCGGGCGGTGAGGCGTCGGGCCTTGGCCTGGGCGCCGCAGTCCTCCATCGCACACCAGCGGCGGGACGAGTTGCGGCTGCGGTCGAGGAACAGCCACCCGCAGCCGCCCTCGTCGAGCGGGCAGGCCCGGACATGTTTCGGGTCGGCCGTGCGCAGGAACTCGACCGCCGAGACCGCCAGACGATCGGGGATCAGCGTGGCCGGCGCAGTGCCCACGACCAGCGCCAACGACCCGCCCCCGAGAGTCAGCTCCGAGCGCGCCGTGGCGGCCGTCCATCTCAGCCCGAGCTTCTCGAGCGCCGGCCCGGCGTCGGACGTAGTACCGAGGACGTTCAGTAAGACGTCGTACGTCGCTTCTCGAACCTCCCGGGAGGCGCGTAGCGCCTGCTCGCCGGCTGACGGCGACGCGGCCCAGGCCGATCGGACCAATTCCACCTCGACGTCCGTCAGTATTTCGAGGCGCAGGGCCCAATCAACGAGATCGGTGGGACTGGTGAGGTGTTCGCGAAAGTTGGTCGCTCCGGGTAGCCGGGGCTCTACCGTGTTGACAAGGTCGAGCGCGACATGGCCACCCACGATTCGAAGATCTTTCGGTGCCATGCTATTTACGCTACCACTAAAACCTGTTACACCGGAATCATGACCAAGGCGATCGCCGCACTTGTGGTCCTGTCGACGACGACGTTCATGTACGTCACGACGGAGACGTTGCCGATCGGGCTGCTGCCGCTCATCGCCAATGACCTCGGCGTGTCCCGGTCGGCCGTCGGGCTGTTGGTCACCGGGTACGGGCTGGTGGTCGTGGTGGCTTCGGTGCCGCTGACCGCGCTCACCCGTCGGTGGAACCGGAAGTGGCTGCTCACCGGGCTGGTGGGGCTGCTGGTAGTGACGACGCTGATGTCGGCGCTGGCCGGTAACTACTGGGTGTTGCTGTCGGCCCGGCTCATCACCGCGCTCGGCCAGGCGCTGTTCTGGTCGATCGTGACGCCGACCGCTTTCGCGCTGTTCCCCGCGCACGTCCGGGGCCGAGCGGCGTCGGCGCTCGCCGGTGGCAGCTCGCTGGCCGCGGTGCTGGGAGTGCCGATCGGCACCTGGCTCGGCCAGCAGGCCGGCTGGCAAGTGGCGTTCCTCGCGGTGTGCGCGTTCGGCATCGTGCTCACGGTGGGTGTCGCGATGCTGCTCCCGACCGCACCGGGGGGCACGGAGGCTGCTTCACGGGGAACGGAGCCCGACACCGGCCGCTTCTGGGTGATCATCCTGACGACCGTGCTGGGCGTGACCGGCGCTTTCACCGCCTTCACCTACATCAGCGCGTTCCTCACCGACGTCAACGGCTTCTCGACCGAGGCGATCGGTCCGATCCTCTTCGTGCGGGGCATCGCCGGCGTCGTCGGGGTTGCACTGGTCAGTCTCTTCATCGATCGGGCGATCCGGGCGACGCTGACGACGGTGGTAGCGCTGCAGGGCGTCGGGCTCGCATTGCACTACGTTTCCGGGGACGCCCAGTGGCTGGCGATCGGGTCGGTGGCGCTGGGCGGGCTGGCGTTCTCGGGGATGGCGTCGGTGTTGGGCGTGCGGGTGCTGCAGGTCGCGCCGCGGAGCACCGAGCTGGCGTCGGCGTCGATGTCGACCGGGTTCAACGTCGGGATCACCGCGGGGGCGCTGATCGGGGGGTTGCTGCTGCCGACGGTCGGGGTGCGGAGCACGGCGCTCGTCGGTGTGGTGCTGACGTTCGCCGCGCTGGCGGTGCTGCTCATGGAGCCGTACTTCTCGGCCGCCGAAGAAAGCGACGTCCGGGCCCTGGAGCCGCCGAAGCCGTTAGAGAGCAGATTTACGCCGGCCCCGTAGCTGCGTGATGGCTTGACACAGTTCCTGCCGGTTGGTCAGCTCCTCGCGCACCGGGTCCAGCACGGCCTCGGCCGCGACCTGCTCCACCCGAGCCCGGATCCGGCGGCGGGCCCCGCTCGACCTCCGGCGTGCGCCGAGCGCCCCCAGCCGCGCCCCGACGAAGCCCAGTACCCAGCCGACCAGCACGCCCGCCAGCAGCATCCCGGTCGGCACCGGCACCCGCCACGACCACACGTCGACGTCCGGCAGCGGCGGCTCCGGCAACCGGAACCAGTCCAGCACGAACAGCCCGAGCAACCACAGCGCGCCGACCAGCGCCACCAGCGCCAGCACGTTCTGCAGGACCCGCACGAACCCCCACCAGTGCGGGCGCCGCGAGAGGCCGAGATCCGTGCCCGCCACCGCCCGGTCGAGCAGATCCGGCAGTTCGTCCCGGCGGCCGTTGGCCGCTCGGTTCACCAGGCCCGGCCACGGCTCGGGGAGCCCCGCTCCGGCCCGGTCGACCAGGCCCCGCAGTGCCGTGTCCACTCTGGCCTGCTGCACGGCCGAGGCCCCCGGAAGAGAGGTGCGCACCAGCTCGCTCGGTGAGGCGTCCCCGGACAACCGCGCCCCGGGCAGCCCCAACCGCGTCGCCGCGCTCGGCCGCACCTTGGCCACCCAGCGCGTCACCGGCCAGCCGGTCGCGGCCCGCGTCCGGCTGCGGTGCGTCCGGGCGACGGCCGCGGCCACCGCGTCCGCGCCCGACGCCTCGGTCAGCGCCGAGATCACCTCGGCCCGGTCCGCCCGGTCGACGTCTCCGGGCGACCCGGAACTTCCGCACATCGGGCCCAACCGATCCGCCAGCGCGCGCAGGTCCGCGCTCAACCGGCGGACCGACGCCTCGTGCTCCGCCACCGCGCCGGCCAGCCGGGCCCGCAACGCCGGAACGCCCTCGCCGGTCCGCGCGGACACCGGCAGCACCGGCACCCGCCCCAGCTCCTCGTCGGCCAGCAATCGGCGCAGGTCGTCGACCATCGACGAGCGGCCGGTCACCGGCACCCGGTCGATCTGGTTGAACGCGACGACCGTCAGCTCGGCGTGCGTCCGCAACGGCTTGAGGTAGCGGTCGTGCAGGGCCGCGTCCGCATATTTCTGCGGATCCACCACCCAGACGATCAGATCGACGAGCTCGACCAGCCGGTCGACCTCGAGCCGGTGGCTGACCTGCACCGAGTCCACGTCGGGGAGGTCGAGCAGCACCAGTCCGGCCAGGTCGTCCGCGCCCTCCTCACCCAGGTGGTGCCTGCGTGGGACGTCGAGCCAGTCGAGCAGCGGGGCCGCGCCGTCGGGATTCCAGACCGCGGCCTGAGCCGTCGAGGTCATCGGACGGCGCAGTCCGGTGGCTGCCAGCTCCGTTCCGACCAGCGCGTTGAACAGCGACGACTTGCCGCTACCGGTCGTGCCGGCGAGCGCGACGACCGTGTGCTCGGCGCCCAGCCGCAGCCGTTGCGCGGCCTTCCCGGACAGGTCCCGAGCGGTCGCCAGCAGCGCCGGGTCGAGCCGGGCGTCGCCCAGCGACACGATCCGGTCGAGGGCCTCCAGCCTCGGGCGCAGCGGCGACGAATCGGTCGAGCGGGTCAGCAGAGTCATCGGACCAGCCCCGGCGACCGCACGTTGGCCCCGTCGAACGCGGCCAGCGCATTCCGCAGCGCGGCCGCCTGCTCCTCGGTCGGCGCGACCGCGTCCACCGCCGAGATGAACCGCTCCCGCTCCGACTCCAGCAACTCCTCGACGCTGTCGAGCAGGTCGTCCCGGGCCCGGGCCGCGAGCGTCCGCACCGCGGTGTCGCCGAAGATCGCTTCGAGCACCTTCTGGCTCACCGCCGACGTCCCGCCGGCCACCACGACCTCCAACCCGGACAGTCCGCCGGTCTGCGCGAACACCGCGAGCATCAGCACGAGCCCGGCGCCGTTGACTCCGAACGACGTCAGCCGGGCGACGCTCCGGCGGTGGCCGCCTTCTTCGCGGACGAGTTCGAGCACCCGTCCCTGCCAGGCGCGTATCTCGGCCTCCAGCCGCTCGCCGAATCCGGACGAGGCCCGGTCGGAGAAGACCAGCGAACGCCCGGCCGGTCGGCCCCGCCACAGGGCGGCCGTCTCCTCCGCGGCCCGGTCGGCGGCCGCCCGGATCAACGCGTGCAGGTTGCTCTCTACCGCGTGCCCGACCGCGTCGACGGTCGGCGTCCGGCCGGTGAAGAACGCGGTCACCCGGTCGCGCAGCGCACCGATCCGCGCCTCCAGGTTCCGGGTGAACTGCCCGGTGCCCACGAACTCCTGCCAGCGGGCCAGCACCTCACCCCGCAGCACGGTCCCGCTACGGACGCCCTCGTCGACGGTCCGCAACGCGGTCCGGTACCGCTCGGTGGCCTGCTCCCGCAGATCGCCCGCCGTCGTCAGCTGCTCCGACAGGTGCGACGACAGGTCCAGAACCCGATCGTGGACGCTGTTCAGCGCGCCGGTCAGCGTCGAGCGGATCACCGCGTCCCGGGCCTCGGCGTCGGCGGCCAGCCCGTCGAGCCACTGCCGGAGCGGGGCGATCTCCCGGGCCGGAATCCGTTCGGACGCGAGGTCCACCTCCGGGATCGGGAACAGCGCCGCATCGCCGAGGTGCTCCTCGGCCAGCATCGACGCGAGGTGGCCGCCGATCTCGTCGACGCCCTCCGGCGGCACGCGGTTGAGGACGACGGCCAGCGCGGTGCTGCGCTGGGCCGCGGTGTGCAGCAGATCCCACGGGACGGCGTCGGCGTACCGGGCCGCGGTCGTGACGAAGATCCACAGGTCGGCCGCGGCCAGCAGCTGGGCCGCCAGATCCCGGTTCTCGGCGACGACCGAGTCGATGTCGGGCGGGTCGAGCAGCGCGAGTCCGGGCGCGACGGCGTCGTTCGGCACGAGCCGCAACGTCCCCGGCGAGTCGGTCTCCCCGGTCGTCCGCGACAGCCCGGGCAGGATGCGCGCGGTCTCGAACCAGCCGACGTCACCCGGGTTGCACACCAGCACCGGCGACCGGGTGGTCGGGCGCAGCCATCCGGCCCTGCTCACCTCGGCCCCGACCAGGGTGTTCACCAGCGTCGACTTACCCGCGCCGGTGGAGCCGCCCACCGCGACCAGCATCGGAGCGTCCAACTGACGAAGGCGCGGCAGCAGGTAGTCGTCCACCTGACCGACGAGTTCGGACTGCGACCGGCGGGCGCGCTCGACGTCGGCCATCGCCAGACCGAAGCGCACGTCGGCGACCGAGGCCCGCAGGGCCTCCAGCGCATCGGCAACCCGCGGACCGTCCATGCCCGAGGTAGTGACCGTTCTGCGGTCGGATCAACCACGGTTAGTATCGACAACGCGGGCGGTCAGCCGTCCGTCGGGGAGCTCGGGCGAAGCCGGGCTGAGAGGGCGACCACCGCGTCGCCGACCCGTCGAACCTGCTCTGGGTAATGCCAGCGGAGGGAGAACCGGCGTCTCGCCGGCGGCTTCAACGCCCCCACGGCTCATCCCGGTGCCCGAGTCCGGAGGAAACCGGATGCGTGCCCCACGTTTACTGGCGGTCGCGGTCGTGCTACTGGCCGCTGCGTGCTCGACCGACACGAAGACAGATACCAGCACCGTCACCCTCGTCACCCACGAATCCTTCGTGGTGAGCAAGGAAGTCCTGGCCGACTTCCAGAAGCAGAGCGGTCTCACGGTCAAGATCCTGCGCAGCGGCGACGCCGGCGCCCTGGTCAACAAGGCCGTGCTGAGCAAGGGCAACCCGCAGGGCGACGTGCTCTTCGGCGTCGACAACACGTTCCTGTCGAGGGCGATCGACGCGGGGATCTTCTCCGCCTACGACCCGAAGAACCTCGACCAGGTCGCGGCGAACCTGAAGGAAGGCACCGACGGCAAGGTCGCCCCGGTCGACTACGGCGACGTCTGCGTCAACTACGACAAGGCGTACTACGCCAAGAAGGGCATCCAGCCCCCGTCGTCGTTCGCCGACCTGCTGAAACCCGCCTACAAGAACCAGCTCGTCGTCGAGAACCCGGCCACCTCGTCCCCCGGTCTCGCGTTCCTGCTCGGTAGCGTCGCCACCTACGGCGACACCGGCTGGAAGGACTACTGGGCGAAATTGAAGGCGAACGGCGCACTCGTGGTCGACGGCTGGGAAGAGGCCTATCAGCAGCGGTTCACGGTCGGGTCGCAGGGCAAGGGCAACCGGCCGCTGGTCGTCTCGTACGCGTCGAGCCCGCCCGCCGAGGTCGTCTACGCCGAGAAGAAGCCGGCCGACGCGCCCTCGGGCGTCGTGACGAACACCTGCTTCCGGCAGATCGAGTACGCCGGTCTCCTGGACGGCGCGGCGAACCCGACCGGGGGCAGGAAGCTGCTGGACTTCCTGCTCTCGCCGCAGTTCCAGAAGGACATGCCGCTGCAGATGTTCGTGTACCCGTCGGTGACCGGCACCCCGCTCCCGGCCGAGTTCACGAAGTACGCGGCGACGCCGGAGAAGCCGCTGACGCTGCCGGCCGCCGACATCACGAAGAACCGGGAGGCGTGGATCGACGAGTGGACAAATACCGTCCTGCGCTGACCCGCGCCGCGCTGGCGGTCGTCCCGCTGGCGTTCCTCGCGGTGTTCTTCGCGTATCCGGTCGCGTCGCTCGTCGGGCTCGGGCTCGGCGGCGACGGGCCGGGCCTCGGTCTGCTCACCGATTCCGGCGTCCGGCACGTGCTCTGGTTCACGGTCTGGCAGGCGGTGGCCTCCACGGTGCTGACCGTGCTCGTCGCGCTGCCGGGCGCGGCCGTGCTGGCCCGGTTCGACCTGCCCGGAAGGGCGGTGATCCGGGCGCTGGTGACCGTGCCGTTCGTGCTGCCGACCGTCGTGGTCGGGGCCGCGTTCCTGGCGCTGATCGGGCCGGACGGCCTGCTCGGCATCGAGCTCGACCGTACGGTCTGGGCGATCCTGGCCGCGCACGTGTTCTTCAACTACGCGGTCGTCGTCCGGATCGTCGGGAGCGTGTGGGCGCAGCTCGACCGTCGGCAGGAGGAGGCGGCCCGGATGCTCGGGTCGTCGCGGTTCGCCGCGTTCCGCCGGGTGACGCTGCCCGCTCTGCGGCCCGCGATCGCGGCCGCTTCGTCGGTGGTGTTCCTGTTCACGTTCACGTCCTTCGGCATCGTGCAGATCCTCGGCGGGCCGGAGTACGCGACGCTCGAGGTCGAGATCTACCGCCGCACGGTCTACCAGCTCGACCTCTCCGGCGCCGCGGTGCTCTCGCTGGTGCAGTTCTTCGCCGTCGCCGTGCTGCTCGCGCTCGACGGCCTGCTGACCGGGAAGGCCCGGGCCTCCCGTCTGGTGGAGCCTGCGCCTCGGCGTCCCCGTGGGCGTCTCGAGTGGGCGTTCGTCGGGGCCAATCTGGTCGTGCTCGTCGTGTTGTTGATGGCCCCGCTCGCGGTGCTGGTGGAACGCTCGTTCGCGAACGGCCTCGGGTCCTGGAAGGCGCTCGCCTCGTCTGATTCGTCCAGCGTGCTGCCGGTGCCGGCCTGGCAGACCGTCGCCACGTCGTTGCAGTACGCGGTCATCGCGACCGCGCTCGCGGTCGTCGTCGGCGTCTGCGCCGCCGTCGTGCTGACCCGCCCCGGCCGGCTGGGCGGCGTGTTCGGCCTCCTGCTCATGCTCCCGCTGGGGACGTCGGCCGTGACCGTCGGTTTCGGCTTCCTCGTCGCGCTGGACGAACCACCGCTCGACCTGCGCGACTCGCCCCTGCTGGTGCCGTGTGCCCAGGCGTTGGTCGCGGTGCCGTTCGTCGTCCGGGCCGTGTTGCCGGTGTTGCGGGCGATCGACAACCGCCTGCGGGAGGCGGCCGCCGTCCTCGGCGCTCCGCCGCTGCGGGTCTGGTGGCGCGTCGATCTGCCGCTGGTCTGGCGCGCGCTGGCCGCGGCCACCGGTTTCGCGTTCGCGATCTCGCTCGGCGAGTTCGGGGCGACGGTCTTCATCGCGCGCGCGGACAGCCCGACGATCCCGGTCGCGATCGCGATCCTGCTGGGCCGCCCGGGCGAGGTCAACAGCGGTCAGGCGATGGCGCTGGCCACGATCCTGATGGTGCTGTGCTCGGTCACGCTGGTCGTCCTCGACCGGCTGCGTCCGTCGAACGCGGGAGGAGAGCTGTGAGCCTGTCGGTGACCGGCGTGTCGGTCCGCTTCGGTCCGCATTCGGCCTTGTCGGACGTCTATCTGGACGTCGCGGACGCGGAGGTCGTCGCCGTCCTCGGGCCGAGCGGGAGCGGGAAGAGCACGCTGCTCCGTGTGATCGCCGGGCTGCAGGAGCCGTCCTCCGGACGGGTCTTTCTCGACGACGTGGACGTGACCCGAGTGCCGCCGCACCGCCGAGGGCTCGGGCTGATGTTCCAGGACGGGGCTCTGTTCCCGCATCGGGACGTCGCCGGGAACATCCGGTTCGGCAACGGTTCGGCCGACGTGGCCGCGTTGCTGGAGCTGGTCGGGCTGCCGTCCGTGGGGGCCCGGCGGGTCGACACGCTCTCCGGCGGGGAGCAGCAGCGGGTCGCGCTGGCCCGGGCGCTGGCGCCGTCCCCGCGCTTGTTGATGCTCGACGAGCCGCTCGGCCAGCTCGACCGGGCGCTGCGCGAGCGGCTAGTCGTCGACCTGCGCCGGCTGTTCGTCCGGCTCGGGACGACCGTGCTCGCGGTGACGCACGACCAGCGGGAGGCGTTCGCGCTCGCGGATCGGCTCGTGGTGATGGAATCCGGCCGGATCGCCCAGGTGGGCACGCCCCGCGAGGTCTGGGAACGGCCGGCGTCGGAGTTCGTGGCCTCTTTCCTGGGGTTCACGAACGTCGCCCGGGTGAAGGTCGTCGGCGGGCAGGCGTCGACACCGTGGGGAACGGTCGCGCTGGACGCTACGGACGGTGAGCACGCGATCCTCGTGCGGCCGTCCGGGGTGCTGCTCGACGGCGGGACCGAGGCGACCGTCGACCTCGCCACGTTCGCCGGTGACCGCGTCGAGGTGCTGCTCACGATCCCCGGCGCGCCGCCGCTGGAGGTGCACTGCCCGCCCGCTGTGGCGCCCGAGCCGGGTGAGACGGTGTCGGTCCGGCTCGATCCGGCGCAGACCGTCGTGTTGGCCGGATGACTCTGGCACTGACGGGTGGACGTCACTTCTGGCGACATACTTCAGAAACGTTTGTACGGTCCGGAGTCATGGGATCTTTCGCTGAGCAGCACTCCGACGACGACGATCTGCCGTCAGATCACGCCAGTGGGCCGAGCACGGCGGAGCTGCTGGAGACCGGTACGCCGGCCGTGGCGACGATCGTGGCCAGCGGGCCGCTCGGAATGCGCAGCCCCTACGGCGTCAGCCTGTACGAGTTCGTGCTGAACGTGGCGGGCGCGGAGGTCTACGAGGTGCGCATCGGCAACCCGGTACCGCCGGCCGCGGTGCCGCTGACCTACCCGGGAGCGTCCATCTCGGTGCGGGTGCTGGCCGACGACCCGCAGGCGGTCGCGATCGATTGGGAAGCCACGCTGGCCGCCGTCCAACGACCGGCGTGACGTACGGAGAGCGGTAAGCAGTTCGGCCATCGCTTCAGCGTCGGCGCGGCCAGCGGAGCGAGCGCCCGGATCAGCGACCGGAGCACCGAGCCCTCGCCCGTCCCGGAGGCGCCGGCCACCACCGATCCAGCGGCCCGCCTGCGGCGGGCCGGGCACGCGCCGACGCGGTCGTCTGGTGACGCCGTCGGCGTTTCCGCGTCCGGACCATGCAGCCTTCGGCCGGCCACCGCTGGCGAGCTAGCCGCCGTCTTGGCGTCCAATCCGTCTGATCGACGGCAGACGGGATGAGGCGCAAGCAGCGTGGGAAACCGAACCCCTGCCCTGACCCAACGACCGCAGCACGAGCCGGACGCCGGCGGATCGTGACGGACGTCGAACCGGACCGTCAGAGCCCGACTACCTTCCACCGGGGAGGCGGGTTTTCTGTTGCTCGACCGTCGTTGGACCGTGGATCAGGTAGCCGCGACCGGCAGCGCCCGTCGTGGCGGTCACGTCACCCGCATCCTGACTTCGACTACCTTGACCGCGCGCCGCAGACGGCGAGCGTCGCTTTCAGCTCGGCGACCACCTGGCGCCGCTCATCCCGGCGGACCTGCTCTGGGGTCATGCCGATGTCGGGTTCATCGTGGTCGCGGACGAACGGCTCGAGCGGCTCCACCGGACCGGGAAGCGTCCGGGCGAGGTCGGCGCATCGCGGAAAATGTGACGCTCTGCAGCGGTGGGTGGCGAACTTACCGGTCTTGCGCAGCGGCGCCTTGCTACGTCCTCGGCACCAGGCTGTCGGAAGAGCCGGCGATCGTGCTAAACGGCCCGCGAACGGTCGGTAAGAGCACGCTGCTGAGCGCGCTCGGGCAGCGACTGTCATCGATTGCGATGATCCGGCCACGCGGGCCGCGGTCCGCAACGATCCGGGTCGATTCGTTGCCGGACCTGGGCCGATTCTGATCGACGAGTATCAGCACGTGCCCGAAGTCCTCGATGCGATCAATGCTCCCAAGGCTGCTGAGCGTGCTGGCCGCCCGGTCGGGGCAGGTGCTCAACATCGCTGCCGCAGCTCAAGCCATCGGCATGGAGAAGACCAGCGCGGAGGTATGTCCGGTTGCTCGAAGCGGTCTTCCTCGTCCAGCGGCTGCCCGCGTGGGGAACCACACTCGGTTCCCGCGTCGCGCGGATGCCCAAGCTCCACCTCGTCGACGCGGGCGTCATGGCATGGCTGTTAGGGCTCACGCCGGAGAAGCTCGCGAGGAACGATCCGGCGGCGCTGACCGAGTATGGGCATTTGGTGGAGACGTTCGCCGTGGGGGAGATTCGTGCTCTTCGTACCCGGATCGTCGACAACCTGGTCGCAGCAGTCGTTCTGTACACCGGCCAACTGGCTTACACGTTCGAGGACGGGGGGCGGGGAGTTCCCGTCCGAAGGGTGATGGCCGTCGTGCGGGTTGAGACGGCTCGGCGAGCCGCTCCAGTAGGTGGGCATGGTGTGGTCAGGCTGCTTACCGGTCAGGGGTGTCGAACCGGCGTCGGGTGAAGTCGGGGGCTTCGAGGTCGCAGGGCTCGGCTATCGCGTCGTCGTGGTAGCCGAACCGCACGAGCACCGGGTCGGGTCGTCGTCGAGCCGGACGTCGGCGACGCCCGGAAGGGCACGAGGATGCGGTTGCCGGGCGCGCCGCGGCCGCGAGCTCCGTCGCCGAGGGCCGTGTCGACCTGCTCGGCCTCGGTCGGCCGCGGCGCGATCCGGGTCGGGGAGACGTCTCGGAAGGGGCCCCACATCCTTGCGCCGCCGCGACCACGAGAAATCCCGGCGCCCGACCTGAGCGGTCCCGTCAGCCCCGGACGAACCCCGGGGCTCGATGCAGTGCCAGCTTGGCCGGGGTGCGTTCCGGCGCCTCCTTGCCGACGAAGGCCCGCCGGGCGGCCGCGAACCCGTGCCGGTCGTCGAACATGTCCTGTGCCATCTCGCCCAGCTCGCACGCCTCGTACGCGTCCAGCGGCCGGGCCGACAGGTCGCGGTCGAGCGTCTCGGCCTTCCGGCGCAGCGTCCGTTCGCGCAGCTCACGATCCCGGTACCGCAGCGCGACCTCGTGTAGCCAACCGCTGAACCGGACCGGATCCCGCGGCCCGACCTCGTCGACCAGGCCGAGTCGCTTTGCCTCGGCCGTGCCGACCGGCAGGGCGTCCCTGAGCAGTCGTTTCGCCGCGTCCGGGCCGACCCGGCGGGGCAGCGTGTAGGTGTGCAGCTCGGAGCCGGTGAGCCCCATCTCGTAGTACGGGTTGAGCACGACGCCGTCGCGGGCGACGACCAGGTCGGCCCCCAGCGCCAGCATCACCCCGCCGGCGCCCGCGCTCCCGCTGAACGCGGCGATCATGACCTGGCCGCGGTTGGTGATCAGCTCACGGCACACGTCGTTGATCGCGGTGATGTTCGCCCAAGCCTCGGCGGCCGGGCTCTTGGCCGCTTCGATCTCGTTCAGGTGGATGCCGTTGCAGAACGGCCCGTCGCCGCCCCGCACGACGATGGCTCTGGTGTCCTGCCGGGCGGCGTGCCGGAGCGCGTGCAGGGCCTGGTTGCACCCGTTGGTCGAGAGCGCGCCGTTGTAGCAGTCCAGGACGACGTATCCGACCTCGCCGCGGCGCAGGTAGTGCACACCCTGGTTCGCTTTGACCGCGACGGTCGTCGGCGAGGCCAGGCCCGGGGGGAGATGATCGGCGAGAACGGTGGCCGCGGGTAGTTTGATCGGTTTTTTGCCGGCTGGTGAGACGTCCGCCAGAAGTTTGAGGTGGCCCAGCCAGACGCTGCCGGTACCGGCCGCGACGAGGACCGCGCCGTCGCGGGACGCGACGACCGTGCCCGGCGGGTCCGACTGACGCGGACCGACGGAGGCGTCGAAGGCCGAGACGCGGACGCCGGCCACCTCGGTCCGGACGCCCGGCGCACCGTCGGCGGCGCGGATCCTGCGGACGATGGCGTCGGCGGGTTCGTCCCAGCGGAACGCCCGGTCGGTCTGGCGCATCGTGGGTCTGGTCCGCGTCTTGGCGAGTTCTTCGGGCGGGGTGGGGCGGAAGTCCGGGTCGCCGACCTTCGTGAGCACCTCGGCGATGCAGCTCATCGCGGCGTCGGCGACCGGGCCGTTGTAGAGGCTCGATTTCGTCGGCGGGTCCGTCGGGAGCGGGAACGTGCGGGAGGCCCAGACCGGGCCGGCGTCCATCTCGTCGACCGCCTGCAGGGCGGTGACGCCCCACTCGCGGACGCCGTCGGTGATCGCCCAGTCCAAGCTGGACGGTCCGCGGTCACCGACCGGACCGGGGTGGACGATCACGGTCGGCCACTTCTGCCAGACCTCGGTGGGGACGCGTTCCTTCAGGAACGGGCAGAGGATCAGCTGCGGGTCCGCGCGGCGGGCCGCATCCGTGATCGACTCTTCGTCCCGGGCGAACTCGACGGCTACCGAATGGCCCCGTTCGCGGAGTTCGCACCAGACCCGTTGCGTGAGTCCGTTGAAGGACGACACCAACAGGAGGATCCGTAAGGATTTCTCTTCTGGGGGGCGCCTGGGGCGGGTGTTTCTTCTTCTACGGAAAGTAAGCAGAAGACTACGCATGCGGGTTAGTGTGCCGTGTTGCCCGGTCCCGTGGGGGGCGCCGCCGCTGAGCTGCGGCGACGCCAGGGACTTACGGGGCCAGCACCTCGTCGACGAAGCACCACTTCCAGCTCTCGCCGGGCTCGGCCGACCGGACCACGGGGTGCTTGTCCTCGTGGAAGTGGGCGCTCGCGTGCTTGTTCGGGGACGAGTCGCAGCAGCCGACGTGTCCGCATTCCAAACAGGTCCGCAGGTGAACCCAGTATCCGCCGATCTTCAGACATTCCTCGCAGCCGTTGGCGCGCGGCTGAGTGTCCTTCGCTTCATCGATGTGTACGCACGTTGCCAAACTTGCCTCCTCGTTCGCACTCCCATTGTCCCTGCTGCACGATGTTGGCGTGCACTTCGAGACCGTGGACCTGATGGCTGCGTTCGGACTGATCATCGGCGCGGCTACCGTCGCCGGTCTGGCGCGCCGAGTACGCATCCCCCCGCCGATCCTGCTCGTGCTGGTCGGACTGGGGGTGTCGTACATCCCCGGGGTGCCCGACTACACGCTGAATCCCGAGATCGTGCTCGCGCTGTTCCTGCCGCCGCTGCTGTACTCGGCGGCCTGGAGTTCGTCGTCGCGGGGGTTCCGGCTGAACAAGCGGCCGATCCTGCTGATGTCGGTCGGGTACACGCTCTTCAGCACGGTCGTGGTCGCGGTGACGGCGTGGGCGCTGATCCCCGGGATGCCGCTCGCGGCCGCGTTCGCGCTGGGCGCCATCGTGGCCCCGCCGGACGCGGTGGCGGCGACCGCGGTCGGGCGCGAGCTGGGCATGCAGCGGCGGTACCTGCAGGTGCTGCAGGGCGAGAGCCTGGTCAACGACGCGACCGCGCTGACCGCGTACAAGGCCGCGGTCGCCGCCGCCGCGGGCGGGATCACGCTGTTGGAGGGCGGCGGGATCTTCCTGCTGGCGGCCGGCGGTGGGGTCGTGCTCGGCGGGGTGCTGGGCTATCTCCTGCGGTTGCTGCGACGGCACATCCACACGCCGGTGCTCGAGAATGCGCTGAACCTGGTCGTGCCGTTCCTGGTCTACCTGGCGGCCGAGAGCGTCGGGGCGTCCGGGGTGCTGGCCGTGGTGATCACCGGGTTGTACCTGGGGAACACGGCGACCGAGACGACGCCGGCCGCCCGCCTGCAGGCCGGAGCGACCTGGGAGGTGATCGACTTCCTGCTCGAGTCGGTCGTGTTCGCGCTGATCGGTCTGCAGCTGCCCGCGGTGATCGACGAGCTGCAGGGCCGGGACGTCGGGACGGTCGTGTGGTGGTCGGTGGCGGTCCTGGTCGTGACGATCTTGGGCCGGTTCGTCTGGGTGTTCTCGACGTCGTACCTGATCCGGGCCCTGTCCCCGGCGGTGCGCGCCCGGACGCCGTCGCCGTACTGGCCGACGCCGACCGTGTCGTCGTGGGCCGGGATGCGGGGTGTGGTGTCGCTGGCGGCGGCGTTCGCGCTGGTCGCCGACTTCCCGGAGCGCGGCCTGATCTTGTGGCTGACGTTCGTCGTCGTGTTCGGGACGTTGGTGCTGCAGGGGCTGACGCTGCCGGGGTTGATCCGCCGGTTGGGCGTCGGAGGCCAGGACGACATGAACGACCGGTTGGCCGAGGCCAACGCCCAGCACCAGGCCGCGCGGGCGGCGACCGAGCGGCTGGACGACCTGGTCTCGTCGGCGCCGCACCCGCCGCCGGCCGAGGTCGTGGGGTTGTTGCGGCACTACTCGGATTATCGGGCGAACAGTGCGTGGGAGCGGCTCGGTGGGGGGCTGTCGCACGGCGGGAAGGAGACGCCGGGGGCGGCGTTCCGGCGCTTGCGGCAGGAGATGCTCCAGGCGCAGCGGGACACGTTCACGAAGTTGCGCAACGGAGGGGAGCTGGATGACGAGGTGATGCGGGAGATGGTGCGGGAGTTGGATCTGGAGGAGACGATGTTGGGGCGGCACGGGGATGATCCGAGCCCGAGTTTCCCGGTGTCGAGGCCGGCTGCGGAATCCTCGTCCGACGGGGCATCAACTGTCTGAGGCGGGGCCTGGCGGGAGGGCCCTCGGTGGGCGGGCCTGCGTGTAGTACGCGACCGCATCGGCGGCGAGCTTCTTCGTAGCGCCCGAGTTGGCGATCGCGCCCAGCGGCACGCCGGCGAACGGCACGAACTTCATCGCGATCTTCTTGGCCGCCGCGAGCCCGGCCAGCCGAGCCAGCTGCCAAGCCAGTTCGCCGTACGCGAGCCCCACCCCGCTGCCGAAGTTGCGGACCCTCTCGGGGAGGTGTTGGGCCAACGCAGAGGGCGCCTGCTGCCGCCGAGCCACGTCGATGGCCGTGCGGGCGGCGTCCAGCTTGGTCTGCAGTCCCCGGATCACCAGGAGTTCGGCCGCACGATCCGGATGCGTGGGGTCGAAGCCCAGCGCCGCGGCGATGTGCAGCACCATCCGGGCCTGGTTCCAGGCCAGGACGCCGACGTCCACCACCGCGCCGAGCGCGCCGGTGACGCCGGCGGCCGCCCCGGAGTAGCGAGACAGGCGGACGAATCGGGTACGGATGACCGGGACCCAGACCCGGTCGGCGACGTAGGGGTGCGCGGCCCGGGTTCGAGCCATCCAGAGGGCGGCCTCGGGGCCGAACCGCTCGACCGCGGCCAGAGCGAGGAATTCCGGCGCGTGGCCGGGGTCGCTCTTCATCCGGGCGAGCAGTCCGTCGGGGAGAGCGTCGGGTCGCTCGTTCTGGCCGGCTTGGGCCTCGGCTGTTCGGGGGTTCAGGCCGGCGCCGGGGACGGCCCGGAGGGCCGCCGTGTCGGCTGATTCCCAGATGGCGCCGGGAGCGGCCGGCCCGATCGGCGGAATCCGTGCATCAGGGGTGTTCGATGTCGGGGCCGTTGGGGCCAACGGCGGCGGGGCATCGTTGGTGGATTCCGCGCGCCTGGCCAGGGCTGGGGCCTCGGCCGGCGGGGTGGGCATTTCGGCGAGCGGCACGGGCGGCCCGGTCGGCGGCAGAGGGGGAGTTCGATCGTCCGGCGCGCCGGCAGGCATCCCTGCCGAGTGACTCGGTCCGGGAGAAACGCGGGGGTCACTCGGGCCGGCGGGAGCCCGCGGCGGCTGCTGGCCCGGCGCCGCGTCCGGCCCGGAAACGCCAGACGGAGGCGCCGGGGGTGGGGCCGCGGTTGCGCCCGACGCGCGGGCAGCCTCCGAGGCGGGGACGGCCTCCGAGGCGAGGACGGCCTCCGAGGCGGGGACGGCCGAGACCGCCGGGACCGTGGGCGCCGCAGGGGGCGCGGCGGAGGCAGGGGCCGCGGGGGTCGCGGGTGCGGCGGGGAAGGTGGCGGTGGGTGCCAACGGCGGCGAGCCCGGTGCGCTCGGGAGCACCTGAGTCGCCTCCGCGGCCGGAACCGCCCCATCGGCAGGCAAGACCCGAGTCGGCGCCAGCGGAGCGCGCGCGCCCGAGCCTTCGTCGGCAGCCTCGACCGGCAGCACCTTCGTAGGCGCAGGCGGGACGCGGGGACCCTCGCCGGGCGCCCCGGCGGCCAGCACCTCTGGCGGCGCAGGCGGCCGCTCGGGCGCATCGGCCCGCTCAGCGGCAGGCAGGATCCGGGTGGGTTCGGGGGCGGCGGGCTCAGGGCGGCGCGGGGTGTCGTCCATAGCTCTTCGAGGGTACGTAACCAGGTCGAATGCAACCTGAGCTCCGCCTGAGAACCCGCCCCGCCCTACTGTTTTGCCCGACGCGAACCGGTCCCTGTATCCTCTGACGTCGGTGGCCTGCGAAGGTCCCTGGAGGCTTCGCCTAGTCCGGTCTATGGCGCCGCACTGCTAATGCGGTTTGGGGTTTATCCCCCATCGAGGGTTCAAATCCCTCAGCCTCCGCCACCCACCAGCCCGCTTGCGCTCCGGCGTACGCGGGCTGTTCCGCGTCCTGCGGCCCCGGGCCTCAGTCGCTCGACGAACCCGGATGTCGCACTAGCGTGGGGGTATGGGAGACACCACCGTCGCTGTGCTCGGAACCGGGATCATGGGCTCCGGCATGGCCAGGAACATCGCCGCCGCCGGGTTGCCGTTGCGGGTGTGGAACCGGACGCGGTCGAAGGCGGAACCGCTCGCGGCGGTCGGCGCCGTGGTCAGCGACACCGCGGCCGCCGCGGTCGCTGGGGCAGACATCGTCGTCACGATGCTCTTCGACGCCGACTCGGTGGCGTCGGCCATCGAGGACGCCGACCCCGCGCGCGGGACGTTGTGGATCCAGACGGCCACCGTCGGCATCGAGGGGACCGATCGGCTGGCGGCGCTGGCCGCGGAGCGCGGCCTGGTCTTCGTCGACGCGCCGGTGCTCGGGACGCGGAAGCCGGCCGAGGACGGGGCGTTGACCGTGCTGGCCTCCGGGCCGGACGACGTGCGGGGCCGGTGCGCCCCGATCTTCGACGCGATCGGCGCGAAGACGCTGTGGGTGGGGCCGGCCGGGCAGGGGTCGCGCCTGAAGCTGGTCGCCAACCTCTGGGTGGCCACCGTCACCACCGGGGTCGCCGAGGCGCTGGCGCTGGCCGGGAACCTCGGGCTCGACCCGGCGCTGTTCTTCGAGGCGGTCGGCGGTGGGGCCACCGACGCGCCGTACGTGCACGTCAAAGGCCGGGCGATGCTGGCCGGCAACTACGACCCCTCGTTCACGCTGGAAGGCGCGGCCAAGGACACCAGCCTGATCGTCGCGGCGGCGACCGGGTCCGGGCTCGAGCTGCGGGTGGCCCAGGCCGTCGCCGACGGGTTCGCGGCCGGGCTGGCCGCCGGGCGGGGTGACCTCGACATGGCCGCCGCCTACCTCAACTATCGCTCCGAGTGAGCGCCCGACCGCCGGGCCGGAGTGACCGCGCCGATACCGGACCGTCCCCTCGATCGGACGCGGGCACGCGTCCGGATCGGAGTACGCCAGAGACGGCCGGTCGGCCTCGGCGGCCGACCAAGATCGACCTGCAGACGGCCTACGGGCAGGCGATCCCGGACGTGGTCGGGCCCGACCTGCGCGTGCTGTTCTGCGGCATCAACCCGAGCCTGTGGTCGGGGTGGAGCGGGCACCACTTCGCGCGGCCGGGCAACCGGTTCTGGCCGGCGCTGCACCGGTCGGGGTTCACGCCGCGGCAGCTCGATCCGTCGGAGTCCGACGCGATGCTGGAGCTGGGGTTCGGGATCACGAACCTGGTCAACCGGGCCACGGCGCGGGCCGACGAACTGGAACCCGACGAGTTGCTGGCCGGCGGCGAGCGCCTGGTGCGGACCGTGCAGACCTGGAAGCCCCGATGGCTGGCGGTGGTCGGAGTGACCGCGTACCGGGCCGCCTTCCGGCGCAAAGACGCGGCGATCGGCCGACAGAGCACCGATCCGCTGTTCGAGCCGACGAACGTTTGGGTGCTGCCGAACCCTAGCGGGCTCAATGCTCACTACGACCTGCCTGCGCTGGCTGTGGCGTACGGGGAGCTACGAGACGTCGCGAACAATTCATGACCCCGCTTCCGTTAAGCCCGTTCACTGGCCTGTACGTTCAGCTCGTCCCCTTGGTTCGTGGAGGGTTTCCCGATGCCGATTTCTGTCGTGCTCAAGGGGGGTCCCGTCCGTGAGCGGGTCGTAGACCTGCCGGTGGACGAGGCCCCCGAGCTGCTGCCGATCCAGACCGCGTCCGGTGAGACGCCGTATCGGCGCACCGGCGCTCGTGACAAGCAGGGACGCCGGGTGTACGAGCCCGCGCGGCTGATCGATCGGCTGATGGCCTAGATCGCCCCAGGCCGCCGCGCTCCGTTATCGACGATAACGAAATCTTGCTATCACTGGATTTCCGGTGTTAGCGTCAAGACGTTATCAGCGATAAGGAGCTCAGATGATCGTCGTTACCGGCGCTACCGGCGCCCTCAACGGCCGTACGGTCGACCACCTGCTCGAGCGCCTTCCGGCGTCGGAGATCGGCGTCAGCGTGCGGGACGTCTCCAAGGCCCAGCGGTTCGCCGACCGGGGCGTGCGCGTGCGTCCGGGCTCGTACTCCGACCAGGCCGCGCTGCGCCACTCCTTCGAAGGGGCCGACCAGGTTCTACTGGTCTCGACGAGCGACCCGACAGCCCACGGCCCGTCGCTGCACCAGGTCGGCATCGACGCGGCAAAAGAAGCCGGCGTGCAGCGGATTCTCTACACGAGCCACCAGGCCGCCCGGGCCGAGTCGCCGTTCTTCCCGGCCGAGCATCACTTCGAGACCGAAGCCCTGCTCGCCGAGTCGGGCGTCGCCTGGACCTCGCTGCGCAACGGCTTCTACGCCCACAGCCTGCAGTGGATGCTCGGGCCGTGGCAGGAGACCGGGGTCATCGCGACCCCGGCCGACGGCCCGGTGTCGTGGACCGCACGCGAAGACGCCGCCGAGGCGGCCGCGGTGATCCTGGCCGGTGACGAGCGCTACGACGGCCCGGTGACACTCACGGCCTCCGCGGCCCCGGACTTCAACGACATTGCGATCGAGCGCCCGGTCGCCCGCCGGGTCCTCGACGACGAGGAGTGGGTCGCCGGGCAGGTGGCGAACGGGACGCCGGAGCCCATGGCCCGCTTCATGCTCGGCTTCTACCAGGCGGCGAGAGCCGGACACTTTGCCGGCACCGACCCGTTGCTGGGCAAGCTGCTCGGCCGGGAACCCCGCACGGTGCGCGACCTACTCGGCGGCGAGCAGTCCGAACGCGGCCACGGCGCAGGCCAGTAGCTGGGCCCGGGCCGCCTCGATGTCGAACGGCCCCTTCGGGTCGCTGGCCATCAGCGACACCGCGACCGTGCGGCCGGACGACGTCCGGGCCAGGAAGTTCTCGGTGACGACGCCCGGCTCGGCCCCGTCTTTGCTCCAGCCGACGGGCCAGCGGCCGACGTCCAGGCCGAGGGCGGCGGTTCCGCGTTGTCCGAGGACGGCGCCCACTTCGGGCTGGGCCGTCGACTGCGCGGCCAGGCCGGCGAGCGCATGGCAGATGTCCGACGGCGACGCGAACCACTCCACGGAGTCGGTCAGCCGGGGCTCGTCGGGCCAGTCGTCCACCTCCGGACGCGGAACGTGGGCCACGACGTCACGGAGGTAACCGAGCCGCTCGCGCGGGTCGTCGGTCGCGACGTACTCGGCGCCCATCCACGGGTGGGCCTTCAACGCGACGACCTCGCGGGTGGTGAGGAACGGCAGGTTGGCGCCGACCTGCGTGTGACCGAACCGGACCTGCTGGGCCTCGACCGCTCCGCGCCCGAGCCGCCCGATCAGGTGGTCGATCGCCGACGCGTCGCCGGTGAAGATCGCGTCGTCGGCGTAGCGGCGCAGCGTCAGCATCGTGCCGTCCGGCAGGACGCCGGTCGACGAGCTCAGGTCGGTCTTCCAGTCGTCGCGGACGGCCAACGGCTCGTCCCAGCTCAGCCGGCCGGCGTCGACGCCGTGGGCGAGCGCACCCAGTACGTAGAGCGCCACGGCCGACCCGATCGGGCGGCGCGCGGTGGCTTCGACCCCGTACACCGGGGCCACCGCGGAATCGGACAACACCTCGGTGGCCAGGAACGACGTGTCGGGCGCGAGCGCACGCATCCGCTCGCCGATCTCGCCCCACGACCGCGGGATCGGCGTCAGCCAGAGCGAATCGATCCGGCCGGCGGCGTCCGTGATGACCTTGAGGTGGTGGCGCTGACCGGAGGCGTCACGCAGCACGGCGGCGCCGGCACGCTCGGCCCGCCGCGGGCGGGCCCGGAACGACTCGACCCGCAGGCCGGCCGGGAGCGTCAGCGACGGCAGCGTGGTGTGGGCCCGGAGCTCAGATGACGGCACCGGACCGCCGGAAGCGACCGAACACAGCCACTCGAGCTGACGTCCGACCGGGGTCGAGGGCAACAGGATCGGCCTCGAGGGCAGCAGGGGCTGCTCGGCCTGCACTCGCACTGTTGCCCTCCTCTCCGTCTGCGCCACTCCACGATCGCTCGCCTCGCGCGTCCCGGCATCGGGGGTGTCCCTGAGATCCGCTCTACTGTCCTGGACGCGACAGCAGGGCCACCAGGTTCCAGTTTTCACACCGGTGCCAAGAGCACGCTGTGAGACAGCGCGGCACCGTAGATGAAACCGACTCGGCGATCCGGCGCGTCCGCGCCTACGCTGGAAGCGCAATGACGAACGACCTCATGGACATCGCCGATCTCCGATCCCGGCTTCCCGAGCTGATGCTCCGCGACGAGCACCGGCTCCGTCGGCAACTCGAGAAAGCCGCCCCCGAAAAGCTGGCCGCCCTGGCGGCCCAGGTCGAGAGCGCGGCCGCGAAGGTCGAGAAGCGGCGCGAGGCCGTCCCGCCGATCTCGTACCCGCCGTCGCTGCCGGTCAGCCAGCGCAAGGACGACATCCTGGCCGCGATCCGCGACCACCAGGTCGTGATCGTCGCCGGCGAGACCGGCTCGGGCAAGACGACGCAGCTGCCGAAGATCTGCCTCGAGCTCGGCCGTGGCGTCAGAGGCCTGATCGGGCACACCCAGCCCCGCCGGCTGGCCGCCCGCACGGTGGCCGAGCGCATCGCCGAGGAGCTCGACACCGACCTGGGCGACGCGGTCGGTTACACGGTCCGGTTCACCGACCAGGTCAGCGACGGCACGCTGGTCAAGCTGATGACCGACGGCATCCTGCTGGCCGAGATCCAGCGCGACCGCGACCTGCGCCGCTACGACACGATCATCATCGACGAGGCCCACGAGCGAAGCCTCAACATCGACTTCCTGCTCGGCTACCTCAAGCAGTTGCTGCCCCGGCGTCCGGATCTGAAGCTGATCATCACGTCGGCCACGATCGACCCGGAGCGGTTCGCGTCGCACTTCGGCGACGCGCCGATCGTCGAGGTCTCCGGCCGGACCTACCCGGTCGAGGTCCGGTACCGGCCGGTCATCGATCCCGACGACCAGAACGCCGACAAAGATCGGGACGTCACCCAGGCGATCCTCGACGCGGTCGGCGAACTGTCGGGCGAGGGCCCCGGCGACATCCTGGTGTTCCTCTCCGGCGAGCGCGAGATCCGTGACACCGCGGACGCGCTGACCAAGGAGAACCTGCGCAACACCGAGATCGCCCCGCTCTACGCCCGGCTGGCCGCGGCCGAGCAGCACAAGGTCTTCCAACCGCACTCGGGCCGCCGGATCGTGCTGGCCACGAACGTCGCCGAGACGTCGCTGACCGTGCCCGGCATCAAGTACGTGATCGACCCGGGCACCGCGCGGATCTCCCGCTACAGCCTGCGCACCAAGGTGCAGCGGCTGCCGATCGAGCCGGTCTCCCAGGCCTCGGCCAACCAGCGGAAAGGCCGCTGCGGCCGGACGTCGGACGGGATCTGCATCCGGCTCTACACCGAAGACGACTTCGACTCCCGCCCGGAGTTCACCGACCCCGAGATCCTTCGCACGAACCTCGCGTCGGTCATCCTGCAGATGGCCAACCTCGGTCTCGGCGAGATCGCCGCGTTCCCGTTCGTCGACCCGCCCGACAAGCGGTCGATCACCGACGGCCTTCAGCTCCTGTCGGAGCTCGGTGCCCTCCAAACTGCCAAAGCCAATTCTTACGCTGAGCCGGGAACCGCCGCCGGACGGTCGCCGAGCCCCGGCTCCCGATCGCCTGGCGTGCAGTTGACCGCCGTCGGGAAGCAGCTGGCACAGATTCCGATCGATCCGCGGCTGGCGCGGATGGTGATCGAGGCCGACAAGAACGGCGTCGTGCCCGAAGTGCTGGTCATCGCGGCCGCGCTGTCGATCCAGGACCCGCGCGAACGCCCGTCCGAGCACCAGCAGGCCGCCGACGAGAAGCACAAGCGGTTCGCCGACCAGCACTCGGACTTCGCGTCCTATCTGATGCTCTGGAACTACCTGCGTGAGCAGCAGCGCGAACTGTCCGGCAGCGCGTTCCGCCGGATGTGCAAGGCCGAGTTCCTGCACTACCTGCGGGTGCGCGAGTGGCAGGACCTGCACGGGCAACTGCGTCAGATCGTCCGCGGGCTGGGCGTCACCGTCGATCGCGCGGCCGACCCGGGTGCGGACGGCCACAAGGTCGCGAGTTCGCTGCTCGCCGGGCTGCTGTCGCACATCGGCATGCGTGACGAGCGGGCCAACGCCAAGGAGCCGCCGGCGCGCGGGCGACGTCCGCTGACCGAGTACTTCGGTGCGCGCGGGGCGAAGTTCGCGATCTTCCCCGGGTCGACGCTGGCCAAGCGTCCGCCGCGCTGGGTCGTCGCGGCCGAGCTGGTCGAGACGTCCCGGTTGTGGGGACGGATCACCGCGCGGATCGAGCCGGAGTGGGTCGAGCCGCTGGCCGGTCACCTGGCCGTCCGGACGTACAGCGAGCCGCACTGGGACGCCGAGCGCGGCGCGGTGATGGCGACCGAGAAGGTGACGCTGTACGGCATCCCGATCATCGCCGGGCGGCCGGTGACGTACGGGAAGGTCGATCCGGAGCTGTCCCGGGACCTCTTCATCCAGCACGCGCTGGTGGAGGGCGAGTGGCGTACCCACCACAAGTTCTTCGCGCGCAACCGCGACCTGCTCAAGAACGCGGCCGAGCTGGAGAACCGCGCGCGCCGGCGTGACCTGGTCGTCGACGACCAGACGCTGTTCGACTTCTACGACGAGCGCATCGGCCCGGACGTCGTCTCGGCTCGGCACTTCGACTCGTGGTGGAAGGGTGTTTCACGGGAAACGCCCGACCTGCTCGACTTTTCGGCGTCGATGCTGGTCAACCGGGCGGCCGGCGAGCTCGACATCGCGACCGCGTACCCGGACTGGTGGGACGCGGACGGCGTGCGGCTCCGGCTGACCTACCAGTTCGAGCCGGGTACCGCGGCCGACGGCGTCACCGTCCACATCCCGCTGGCGGTGCTCAACCAGGTCGGGCCGGACGGGTTCGGGTGGCAGGTGCCGGGTCTGCGTCAGGACCTGGTGACCGCGATGATCCGGTCGCTGCCGAAGGAGATCCGGCGCAACTTCGTACCGGCGCCGGACGTGGCCCGGGCCGCGCTGGCCGGGATGTCACCGTCCGACGGGCCGTTGCCGGTCGCGCTGGCGGCCGAGTTGCGCCGGCTGACCGGTATCTCGCTGCCGGTCGACGCCTGGCAGGACGATCGGATCCCGGATCACCTGTCGATGACGTTCCGGGTCGAGGACGAGCGGGGTCGGCGGGTCGGCGAGGGCAAGGATCTGGTCGTTCTCCAGCGCGATCTGAAGCCGCAGGTGCGCGACGCGATCGCGGCCGCGTTGACGGCTCCCGAGGAGACCGAGGCCCGTCGCGGGCGGCGAGGGCGCGGGGGCCGGGGTCGTCGGGGCGCCGGCGCTGGAGTGACTGGGGGCGCCTCTGCCGGGGGGCCGGGTGGCGCTGGTGTGGGTGCGGGTACCTCTGCCGGCGGCCCCGACGGGGCGCGCGGTTCCGAGGCTGCGGCGCCTACCGCTGCCGGGCCGCGCCAGCCAGGCGCCGACGGTGACCGTGGGCAGGCGTCGACATCTTCTCCGGAGGCGAGCCTGGAGCAGACCGGGCTGAAGGCCTGGACCTTCGGGACGCTGCCGGACGTGGTCGAACGGCGGCGGGGCGGGTACCTGGTGAAGGCGTACCCGGCGCTGGTCGACGAGGGGGACAGCGTCGCGATCCGGCTGCTCGGCAGCCCGGCCGACCAGCAGCGGGCGATGGTGACCGGGACGCGGCGGCTGGTGCTGCTGACGGTCGCGTCGCCGAACAAGGCGGTCGTGTCGTCGCTGTCGAACGCGGCCAAGCTGGCGCTCGGGCGCAACCCCCACGGGAGCGTGTCCGCGCTGCTCGCGGACTGTGTCGCGGCGGCGGCGGACGAGTTGATCGCGGCGGCCGGAGGGCCGGTGCGCGACGCGGACAAGTTCGCGAAGCTGCGGAACGCGGTCCGGGGGTCGTTGGTCGACACGACGCTCGACGTGTTGCGCCAGGTCGAGAAAGTACTGGCGGCGGCGCACGCGGTCTCGGTGCTGTTGCCGTCGGCGCCGCCGACGGTCGCGGCCGACGTGCGGGCCCAGCTGGACGCGCTGGTCTACCCGGGGTTCGTGGCCGCGTTCGGGCGACGTCGGCTGATCAACGTGCTGCGGTACGTGCAGGCGATCGAGCGTCGGCTGGAGAACGTGCGCCGGGATCCGGCGCGCGACCGCAGCTGGCAGGACCGGATCGCCGCGGTCACCGAGGTGTACCAGGACTGGCTGCGTCGGCTACCGCCGGAGCGGCGGTCGGACGACGCGGTGCGGGAGATCCGCTGGATGATCGAGGAGCTGCGGGTGAGCCTGTTCGCGCAGTCGCTCGGTACCGCGTACGCGATCTCCGAGCAGCGGATCTACAAGGCGATGGACGCGGCGGGCGGCGGAGTCGTGGCGTGACGGACGCTTGCCTTGACGTCGACGGAAATGTCTAGCGTTCGGTGTCGGAGGAGGTCGGGATGCGGATCGGTGAGCTGGCCTCGCGGGTCGGGACGACGACCCGGGCGCTTCGGCACTACGAGTCGCTCGGGCTGCTGTCGGCCGGGCGGACGTCCAACGGGTACCGGGAGTACTCGGCGGCCGACGTCCGGATCGTCGAGGAGATCCGGATGCTGGTCGGGATCGGGTTCGCGCTCGAGGAGACCCGGCCGTTCGTCGAGTGCCTGCGAGCCGGGTACGCGACCGGGGATTCCTGCCCGGCGTCGGTCGCCGTCTACCGGCGGAAGATCGCCGAGATCGACGACTGCGTGGCCGCGTTGGCGGCGGTGCGTTCACGGTTGGCGTCGGCGATGGACGGAGACTCGCTCGGTCCGGCGCCGCAGCCGATGTGCTCGCTGACCTTCTCCCTGACGAGGGAGGTCTGAATGGAAGCGGTGACCGACGAGACCTGGACCGACGAGGTCCTGCTGTCGGACGTGCCGGTGCTGGTGGACTTCTGGGCGGACTGGTGCGGACCGTGCCACCGGGTCCGGCCGGTGCTCGAATCGCTCGCGGCCGAGTGGGAGGGCCGGGTGCGGGTCGTGTCGCTCGACATCGACGTGAACCCGAACGTGACCAGGGACTACGGGGTGCTGGGAGCGCCGACGATGATCCTGTTCGAGGGCGGGGAGCCGGTGCGGACCGTGGTCGGGGCTCAGCCTCGCGGGCGGTTGGTGGCGCAGCTGGGGCTCTGAGAGGTCGGAGCCGCCGGGGTTCTACGTCGGCGGCTCCGGTTCCGAGCTACGGCCGGTCGAATTCCCCGCGCTTGATGCCGGCGAGGAAGGCGGACCAACCGGCGGCCGGGTAGCGCAGGACGGCGCCGCCCGGGTTCTTCGAGTCACGCACGCCGATGACCGACGGCGTCTCGGCGACCTCGACGCAGTTGATGCTGGCGCTGCGTCGGGACTTCCGCCACGACGACGGAGAGAATTCGCTGTTGAGCATAGTTATCCCTGGTGATTGGCTGGATGGCGGCAGACCGCGGTCGCGGGATCGGACCGGCGGCAGCGGCCGCGTTGTGCGCGGCCGAATCAGTGGTGCTCGGGTGGGCGGATCTCGTCGCGCACCGCGGCAATGAAGTCCATAGAGTTCTTCGGTGACAGAGCAATCGACCTGAGCTGGTCGAACATGCGCTGGTAGCGCTTCAGGTCGGCCGACCCCTCCAGGTAGATGTCACCGGTGTGCCCCTCGACGAAGACGATGCTCGAGGCGGGGCTCTCTTCAATCTCGACGATGCCGAAGGGACCGCGTAACGCGGGGTGTGCCCCGGCTTCGAAGTCGAGCACCTGAAGACCGATCTGGGAGCGTCCGGCGATCGTCAGGAGCGCGTCCAGCTGGTTGGCCAGAACGCTCCGGCCCCCGATGAGGCGACGGATCGCGGCCTCGTCGAGGATGAACGACACGTACGGCGGGTCGGAACGATCGAGGATCCGTTGACGGGTGACCCGCAGGGTCACCTGGTCTTCGATCTCCTCTTCGGTTCTCCTTTCACCCGTCCCCCGGATGAGCGCTCGTGCGTAGTCGGGCGTCTGCAGCAGGCCCGGGATGACCGCCGGCTGGTACTCGGCGATCGCGGTGGCTGCGGACTCCAACCCGATCAAGGTGCGGTAGGTCGCGCCGATGTCGTAACCCTGCCACCACGCGCGTTCCTTGCTCTCGCGGGCGAGAGTGAGCAGATGGTCCTGCTCGGCCGGAGACACCCGATAGAGGCGGCAGAGTTCGCGGACGTCACGGAGGACCGCTCCGCGTCGACCCGTCTCGATGCGACTGATCTTCGTCGGGGAGCAGGCGAGCTCCCTGGCGACCTCCTCGATCGTCAGTCCGGACGTACGCCGCAGAGCCCGCAGCCGTGCGGCGAGTTCACGCCGACGCAGCGTGGGGGTGCGTTCTCCCGCCATGGCTAATTGCCCTTTCGGCGCGCCGAAGGCGCGCGAAGAAATGGCACTTGCCATGGCCAGGCGGGGACGTTACCAGTCCGCCGACCACACGAGTCACAGTGGTATCGAGAGCCTCGTTCGTGTCGCAAAACGCGATTCACAATCCGGGATGGGAATCCCGTCACCCCAGGTAGGAGGGGCGTTTCTGGAGGTTTCTCGCTCTTGTGGTTCGAGTGATGGGTGGGGTTCGAAATAGCTGGCGTAAGTGCGATTTCTGTCGAGTCCACGACTCCGAATGGCACTTGCCCTCACCGTCCTGAGCGTGCCAGGATCTCACTGACTGTTATACGAGGGTAGCCAATGAGCCACCGAGGCGCCGTCAGGGGGACGGCCTCTCCCGTATTTGGAGCTTATTGGCTGCGTAAGTTTCGCTCGAAGCGGTTCGTGGTCGAGGGCCGCCGTAGTGCAGTGGAACCCACCAGGTGGACGGCATGGAGGGTGCCAGAATGAACACGGGGCCGCAGAACTGGCACGAAGAGTTACGTCCGCCTACTCCTGTCCTGCGTCGGGGTGCGTTCGCGGGCCGGCCGGTGCGTCCGGCGGTTGCGCGTCCGCTACCGACGACGGTGCTGTGGCGGTGGCGGTACGAGGCCGCGCTGCTGGGTGGCGCGCCGCTGTTCTGGTGGGGGTCGGTCCACGCGGTCGGCGGTCTGGTCGGCCTCAGCTTCGTCACTGCTCTCTTAGCCTTCGTCGCGCTGGTTCCGCCGCTGCGACGGTGGGCCTTCGCGGTCTTGTGGACGATCGTCACGCCGCACCGCATCCGGGTGGCGTGCGCGCAGGCCGGTCTGGTGTCGCACACCGGCAAGCTGCCCGCGGTTCTGGTCACCTGCCGGAAGGCGTACGGCGAGCGGGTCTACCTGTGGTGCCCCGACGGAGTGTCGGCGGGTGACGTCGCGGCGGCCCGGTCGGTGTTCATGGGAGCCTGCTGGGCGCGTGACGTCCGGGTGTTCGAGAGCAGCGGGCAGTATCCGCGGGTGGTCGCGATGGAGGTCGTGCGTCAGCGGACGGCCGAGCCCACCCCGCAGGTGCCGGCGTTATGGGCGCGGTTCGAGCGGCACTCGGGGCGGTTCGAAGGGTTCTGACGCGCTCCGCGGGGCGCCGTGACGGAGGTGTGGGCTTCGGGCCTGCACCTCCTTTTCGTCGGTGTCGGGTAGGTGACACTTGCGGCTCGCCGGTTGCTGATAGCGTGCGTCAAATTTCGCTGCGCAATTGTATTTCGGGGGTCGGGACAATTGTCCCGGGCGGCCGGGAATTGTTCCCGGCCGAATTGGCTGAACGCCTGAGCGGATAGGCGGAATTCCCGAGCGGTTGCCGCTATTTCCTGAGCTCGACAATTGGGTCGTAAAAGGGTTGGCTCGGATTACGGAACGGCAACGATCTTCCGGGTTCTTCGGAAAGCGACTTTCCGGCACTCTTGCGGCCGATTCGCCGTCTCGGAGCTGCGCTCGCGGGGCGGGAGGAGTGAGGCGCTGACCTGCGGCTAGCTGGGGTTCGGAAGGCTCGGTTGTGCAGGGTGTGACGCCAGTCGACGGTTACCTCAGCTTTTGTTAAGCGGGCGGCCAACGTGCGTGCCGTGCCGTTTATTTTCGCACCACTGGTCACACCAGTAACTAAGGATCTGATAAGGCCGAAATCAGTTCGGGCTACGAGGCGAATTGGCGCGTCGGTGCCATGATCAATTTATTCGCCGAGACCGATTGTGGCCGGGTGTGCGTCGCCTCCCGCTCCGGTGAATAGGAATGCGGTTCTGGGAAGGACAGGGGTAACTGCCATGGCACGGAACATTCTCACCGACGACTCCGGACGTAGAGCGCTTGGGCTAGTCGAGGTCGGGTCGGCCGTGCTACCGGCAGCTCTTCGTCGGGACGGGTCGGCCGGGGCTGGCGTGGCCGGCGGCATCGGCGCAGCCGGTACCGGTGCCGCGGGTGTGGAGGCGCCCGGGTGGGCGGTCGCTTGGACGACCGTTCGGGCCGGCGGTGCTCGATGAGCGCCCGGCTCGAGCGCGCGGTGCTGGCGGCCGCGGCCCACGAGTACTTACGGGCCGGGTGGCCGGTGGCGCCGGGCGCCTGGTGGTCACCGCAGTTGCAGCGGTACCGGTGCGGACGCCCGCGCTGCCGGACGTCGAGCCCGCACGCTGTGGACCCGAACACCGGCGCCGGCGACCGGTGCACGGCGACGGTCGCCGAGTGCGTCGTCACCAGCCCGACCGAGGTCGACCGCTGGTGGACCGGGCACCCGTACGCGCTGCTGATGCCGACCAGCACCGGACCCGGCGTCGTGGACGGCACCGAGGACGTCGTCAACACGATCGACGAGCGGCTGCGCGCCGACGGGTACCTGGCGCCGATTTCGAGCTCGAAGGTCGGTCAGGCCCAGCTGTTCTGCCAGCAGCTCCGCCCGAGTCAGGAACTCTGGCTCGCGGCCGCCGGCGCCGGCGTCCTGCTCCACGGGGACGACTCGTGGGTGACGCTGCCGCCGTCGACCGTTCGGACCGGCCAGGTTCGCTGGCTGCGGTCCCCGCAGGAATGTGGGTGGAGGCTGCCCCCGGCGGCCGTGGTCTCCGCTGCGCTACGCGTCGCGCTGACCTTTCGAGCGCGGCCAGTGATAACCGGGCTGTCGGGATGATCCCCCGGCTGCCCGACGAGACCCGACGCCCGGACGCGGCCACGATGGCGCTGCTCCGGGAGTCACGGGCGGCTATCGCGGCGCGGCCGGTGGATCTGGCCGCGGCGGTGTACCGGCATCTCCCGTCGTTCGCGCCGAGGACGAAGGAGCTGATGGCCGCGACGGTTCGCTCGCACGGCGAGCGGATCGTCGAGGAGCTGTTGCGGGCGGTCGAGGTGTTGGACGCGCTCGCGGTGCTCTCGGAAGACCTGCGGAAGCTGGGGGCCGAGCACGCGGCCGAGCACGGGGTGCCGGCGGAGCACTATCCGTACGTCGGGCAGGCGTTGGTCCGGGCGGTCCGGGAGTTGTTCCCGGATGCGGATACCGGGCCGGTGGGGTCGGCGTGGCTCGAGGTCTACGAGTGGGTCGCGGCCGAGATGTTGGCCGGGGCGGTAGAGGGGGCGCCGTCTTCTCCGCCTGGGCGGGATCCGGAGTCGTCGCCGGCGTATTGGCGGCCGTACATCGAGCCGTTGGAGCCGGGGGAGTCCTCGTCGGCGTCGGGTTGGGCGTGGTTGGAGAAGCCGTCGGCGGAGGGGCGGGAGGGTTCGGCGTCCGGGGGTGGGCAGTCGTCTTCGCGGGCCGGGGCGGGCTGGTTGGGCGCGTTGGAGTCTCCGGAGGTGGCTCCGGTGTGGCCGGGGGCGCCGTCGGACGTCGTATCGGACGCGGAGAGTTCGACGCTGGGGCCGGCGTGGCCGGTGGCGGCGGGGTCCGAGGACGGGGCGTCGGGGGCGGCTGAGGGACGGCGCGCGCCGCTCGTTGAAGAGTCGGTGGCGGAGGAGTCGGCGGCCGGGGAGTCGATCGCGTCGGTTGAGGTTCAGCGGCGGGAGGCGTCCGCGGCCGAGGCGGCCGCGGGCGAGGCGTTCGCGGGGGAGGCGTTCGCGGGGGAGGCGTTCGCGGGGGAGGCGTTCGCGCGGGCGGAGGCGGATTCGAGCGGCGAGGAGGTCGCTGACGCCGAGAACAACGTGCAAGCCTCGGACGAGCCGATCGGCGGGGAGCCGGTTGAGGCGGCCGGCTGGCCGGTGGCGGCGATTGCCGATCCGTGGCGTGAGGCGGCGGCGATTCGGCAGTCGGGTGCGCCGGACGGGTCGGGTGCGGGCGAGCGACCCGGTGCGGTGGATCGGGCGACCGCGCCGTCGGCGGACGCGGGTGCGCGGGCTCCGGAGGGTCTCGAGCCTGGTCGCGATCTGGATCCGGTGGCGTCGACCGTGCCGTTCAACCGGGGGGAGCTGCTGGAGCGGCTCGCCCGCGCGGATGAGATCGACGCGGCCGAGCTGCCCGCGCGTCCGGTGTCGCCCGTGCGTCCGGTGTCGCCGGCGCGGCCGGGGCCGTCGGCGGGGCCGGTCGGTTCGGCTGCGGTCCGTCCGGTGTCTCCGGCTCGGGGCGGGCGGCACGACGTCGAGGCGGCTCCCTCGGGACGAGGGCGGCACGGGGTCGTCGACGAGCGGGCGGAGCGCCGACGAGGGCGGAATCCCTGGGCCTGGGGGGCCCGGTTCCGGAGCTCGCAGCCGGTTCCGGTCGAACCGGCGCCTCCCCAGTGGCAACCGCCGGCCCTCGACCCGGCGATGTACGACTCGCCACCCGAGGTGGTGCCGTCCGGTCCGCAGAACCTGGACTTCCGGCGTCCGGCGCCGGGCGAACCCACCGGCGAGAAGGACCTGTCGCCCACCGGAACTGCGGCCGTCGGGGAGTCGGCCGCACCGCCGGAGGCGCCCTCCGCCGACCCGGTCCCGCCCACTGCGCCCACGTCCGGCGCCCGCACGCCGACGGCGTTGCGCGGGGTCGGCACGGGCTGGCCCCGAACGACCACAACCCGGCCGGTCCGGCCGGCCGCGCCCGCGGACGATCCGCGCGGCGCGCCGCCGGACCCGCTAGACCTGGGCGACGCCCCCGCCCAGGAATAGAGGAGGGGGCGTCCCGGCTTGACGCACCGCGACGCCCCCTCCTCCCCGCTTCGGCGGCCCTCAGGCTCCGGCGTGCGACGCGCGCCGTCCGTTGAGCAAGGCGCTGGTCGAGCGGCCCTCCACCAGCGGGATCTCGATCGCCAGCGCGTCGAGCAGGTGCGCGGACCGGCGCTTCTCCTCGGCGAACGGGTCACCCTCGGTGAACGCGAGCACGGCCGGATCGAGCGGCCGCAGCAGGTCGGTGTACGGCTCGGGCTCCTTGACGTCCGGATCGCCGTGCACCAGGAAGACGCCGTCGACCGGTCGCAGCGCGGCGAGCATCTCGGCCCGCTCCACGCCGGTGTTGATCGGGCGGCCCGGCCCCTTCCAGGCCGAGACCCGCTGGTCGTCCTCGACGCCGACCAGCAGCACGTCGCCGGTCTCCTTGGCGGCCCGGAGAAACCGCAGGTGACCGACGTGCAGCACGTCGAACGCGCCGGTGACGACGACCGTGGCGCCGGACCCGGACGGGTTGGCGAACCAACTCAGCTGGAGCCCCGCTCGCGGTGAGTCGGGCATCCGGTCACGTCCTTCCGCGGTGGCTGTCGGTTCACATTCTGAACGGTGAGGGCGACCCGGCGTGGGCGCTGTGATCGGAAACATTGCGGTGTTGCGTTCTGTAACCGTCCTGAAGCTAATCGTGCGTAGCGTCGGTTATGCACGGTACTTCCGGTGCATCTGACGGGGGACCTCGGATGGTCGAGAACGTCGAATTGCTCTTGGCGCAGGTGGCGGCCGAACGTCACCCGGAGGCCTTCGCGGCCGAGTTGCCGGAGGGCTTCTCAGGCTTGCGGCTCGGGAGCGGGCGTCCGGTCGTCGGGCATCGCCTCGGCTCGGGCGATCAGCGCGTCGATACCGGTCGTCTCGAGGACTGACAGCGCGGCCCGGGACGGAGCGGCGATCGCGAACGCGCTGGGCGTTTCGCCGATCGTCCGCCAGAGCGTAACCAAAGCTCCGATTCCGGAGGAATCGACGAACGTCACCCGGGACAGGTCGATCACGACGCGGCGGGCGCCGGCGGTGAACTCGCGCTGGGCCGTCCGGATCAGCGACGGAGAGGTCTCCATGTCCAGGTCACCCTGCGGCCGCAGCCAGGCGGTGCCCTCGTGAACCGAGACGTCCAGCCGCCAGATGCCGTCCTCGACCACCCCGGCCTCCGTTCCTACCGACTTTTCTCCCAGAAAGTGTTCCACTGGCGGGCGCGCGCAATCCTGCGGGCGTCGGTCAACCGACATCTACACCGTATTCTGCGTCGATCCTGAGCCGCGTGGACCGCCCGGTCGCGGTACTGGTGGGTACAGTCAGTTGGGTCTACCCACTGAAAAGAGTCCAGCTGATGTTCGACCAGCCAGTGAGGTACGTCGCCCAGACACCTCTGGGTGTTCTCGATGACTCGACGCTGTTGGCGACCGCGCGGGAACGCGCCGCCCACCTCGCCGCCGCGAGCAAGCAGCTCGCCGGGTCCCTCAACCCCGACCGGACGCTCCGCCGTGCGTTGCACGTGACGGTCCCGGCCGTCGCCGACTGGGCCCAGGTCATGCTCCCGACCCGCACCGGCGTGCGCTTCACCGCCGTCCGGGCCGACGACCCCGACCGTTTCGTCACCGTCGAAGGCAACCGTCCGGTGCTCGGCGAGGTCTCCGGCCACGGCCGGGCGCTCGCGACCGGCCGCTTCGAGCTGATGCACGTCCTGGCCGACGGCCAGGTTCCGGAGGCGGTCGCCGCGACGGTCCCGACCGGCCCGCTGCGCGACGGCCTGCTCGGGCTCCGCCCGGCCGACCTTCTGGTGGTCCCGCTCACCGCGCGCGGTACGACGTTCGGCACGCTGACGCTCGCCCGACGGGCCGGGCGCGGCTTCGAGCAGGAGGACGTCGCGTTCGCGCTCGAACTGTCGGGACGAATCGCGATCGCGATCGACACCGCGCGGGTGTACGCCGAGCAGGCGCGGGTCGCCGAGGTGCTGGCGGCTTCGCTGCGGGCGCCCGAGCTGCCCGACACGCCCGGTCTGGCGATCGGGGCCCGGATGCGCGCGGCGATGCACACGACCGACATCGGCGGTGACTTCTTCGACGTGTTCGGCGAGCCGGGCGACTACTCGGTGCTGCTGGGTGACGTCGCCGGGAAGGGCGCCGAGGCGGCGATCCTCACCGGGCAGGCCCGGCACACCGTGCGCGGTGCCTCGTTCTTCGACCGCCGTCCGGCGGAGCTGCTGCGGGTGCTGAACGCGGCGCTGTTCGCCGGTGGTGGCCGGGTGGAGCCCGCCACGCGGTTCCTGACCGCGGTGTGTGCCCGGGTACGCACGTCGGACGACGGGAGCGCGTCGGTGCTCCTGGCGTCGGCCGGGCATCCGCGGCCGCTGCTGGTGAGGAAGTCGGGCGTCGTCGAGGAGGTGCCGATCAAGGGCCTGCTCTGCGGTGCGCTGCCGACCGCGACCTACTCCGAGATCGAGGTCGGGCTCGCGCCCGGCGACATGATGCTGCTGTTCACCGACGGGGTGCCGGACGCGATCGGCTCGGAGGGTCGGTTCGGCCTCGGGCGGCTGTCGCAGCTCGCCGCCGGCTACGCCGGGAGTGGCCCGCACGCGCTGGCCGAGGCCGTCGACATCGCGGTGGCCGAGTACAGCGGGGCCGGCGTGAGCCCGACCGACGACGTGGCGGTGCTGGCGTTCGGCGGCGTCCCGGCGTGACCGACGCGCTCGACGATTTCGTCAAGGCCCTGGACGCCGCCGACCGGCGGCGGGCGGTCGAACTCGTCAGCGACCTGCTCAACGACGGCGCCGACCCGGTCGACCTGCTGCTGACGCTCGTGACGCCGGCCCAGCAGGTCGTCGGTGAGCGCTGGCAGCGCGGTGAGTACTCGGTGGCCCAGGAGCACGCGGCGACGGCGGTCAGCGAGGCCGCGGTCGCCGTCATCGGGGCGTGGATTCCCGAGCCCACGGAGCCGCGCGGCTATGCCGTGGTGGCGTGTGCGGAGCGGGAGTGGCACGCGCTGGCGGCCCGGATCGTCGCCGAGTCGCTGCGCCATCTGGGCTGGCGGACGACGTTTCTCGGGGCGTCGACGCCGGCCCATCACCTGGCCGGGTACCTGCACCGTCTCGACCCGGACGTCGTCGCGGTGAGCTGCTCGATGCCGGCGTCGCTGCCGACGGCTCGGCGGATCGTCGAGGCCGCGTCCGAGGCCGGGATCCCGACGCTCGCCGGTGGCCGGGCGTTCGGTAGCGACGCGTCGAGGGCGCTGGCGCTCGGGGCCAGCGGGTGGGCCGCGTCGCCGCGAGATGCGGCCGAGGTGCTGGCCACGTTGCGGCCGGTGGTCGAGCCGGTTCCGGCGCTGGCTCATGCCGGCGCCGAGGAGCAGGCCGAGCTGCTGCTGAGGAGCCGAGAACTCGCGGTGCGGGTGTTGAAGTCGTGGTTGGCGGGGTTGGAGGGCGCTGGCGCGGACTGTCTGGTCGGCCTGGACGCCGAGGCGGAGTACGCGGTGGACCATGCGCTGCACTCGCTGGCGGCGGCGTTGCTGACCGACGATGTGACGATTCTGCGGGAGGGGAAAGAGTGGCTGGTGACGCTGCTCGGGGCCCGCGGGTGTCATGCGGAGGCGGTGCCGGAGCTGTGGCGGGTGCTGTCGGAGACGGCGGGGGAACAATTGCCGGTAGCGGCCCGCCTACTGCGCGAGACGGCCTGAACCTCACTGCCAGGCGCCGCGGACGTTGTGGATGTCCGGCGTGAAGCCGTTCCACCGCCAGTCCGGCACCGGAATCCCGGCCGACCGGGCGCGGTCGTGCTTCTTCTTCTCGCGGATCTCGAAGTCAAGGACGCGTAGCGCTCTTGGATCGTCATCTGACGAGGTCTGATCGACGATCATCGGGCGACCCCCGAGGCCGCTCTCCGCGGCGGTAGAGGCTCGGATCGGACGGTGAGGTCGGCCGACGCCTTCGGCGCCGAGACCGTTTAACGAGCCGCGCGCGTAGTGCGCCCTTGTCGGGCGGCTCGGTCTGGCCGGATTCGTCGAGCCGGTGCAGCAGGACGACGAGCCCTGGCTGTGCTTCGATTCGCCGAGAGCGGTGCTGGATGTCGCTGCCGACGTGGGCTCGGCGGCGGCTGCCGGTCCTTGGGCTGACCGATCGCCTCGACCGCCTCGGCCCGGTGCTGCACCAGAAACCACGGGGATTTGGATCCTCGGCTCTGAGGCCGCTGGCGCGGGTGATCGCGCCTCGCTGGCGGTAGTCGGCCGAGCGTCTCCGGGCGTCTCCGGGCGTCTCGGAGCGTCGGCCCAGGCGCGCTGGGGATGCTCGCGGAAGAGGTGGACAGCGCCGGTCCGGTCAGGCCGCTGCACGGGGATCTGGCCGACGCGAACCTCGGCTTCGCCGGACGCCGTCTGGGGCTCTTCGACGCGTCGGCCCTGGCCGGTCCGCGAGCCTTCGACGCGGCTCGGCGAGCGGCGCGGCCGGCGCGTCACGGTGTCGATCCCCGCCGCGCTGAAAAGTCAAGGGTCCGTTCCGCTCGGAACGGACCCTTGAAGTGGCCTTCGTGGCGGTGGCGGTGGGATTTGAACCCACGGAGGAGTTGCCCCCTCACACGCTTTCGAGGCGTGCTCCTTCGGCCGCTCGGACACGCCACCGCCGAAGACGATACCGGATCCTGCTCCGGGGTCCGAATCGGCTGTCAGCGGTGCTCGGCGAAGAAGCGGTCGAGCAGGTCGGCGCACGCCTGCTCGTTCACGCCGGCCACCACCTCCGGGCGGTGGTTGAGCCTTCGGTCGCGGACCACGTCCCAGAGGGAGCCGGCTGCTCCGGCCTTCGGGTCCCAGGCACCGAAGACGACTCGGTCGACCCTGGCCAGCACCATCGCGCCGGCGCACATCGTGCATGGCTCCAGGGTGACGACCAGGGTGCAGCCGGTCAGTCGCCAGGTGCCCAGGGCTTCGGCGGCTCGGCGGAGTGCCAGGATCTCGGCGTGGGCGGTCGGGTCGCCCGTGGCTTCGCGTTCGTTGGCGGCTCGGGCGATCGGGACACCGGAGGCGTCCAGGACCACGGCTCCTACCGGTACGTCCCCGGTCGCCACCGCGCCGGCCGCGACCGCGAGCGCCTCGCGCATCCCGGCCACGTCCCCCTCCCGCCACGGCACTCCCCGCGTAGCGCCACCCACGCGCTCCACGCCCGCCTCAGCCACGCCCGCCTCAGCCACGCCCGCCCCACCGGCCAAGCCAACCGGGCGCTCCGCGCCCTCCATACCGACGCCACCCGCACCCGCCGGGCTCGAGCCCACCCCCACCTCCGACGAACTCACTCGCCGCGTAGCTCGGTCAGCGCGTCGGCAGCTCCCACCTTGCGCGAGATCTCCAGCATCACGTCCGACGGCAACATGCCCTCATGCGCGCACAGCGCCAGCAGATCCCGCGCCGAAACCCCAACGTCCGCCAGCAAATCGGTATCCCCGACCGGCTGGCTCATCACGTCCGATTCCTCGTCATCGTCGTCGGCCGCTGGCACGTCCGCTTCCTCCAGATCCACCAGCAACGCGGCACCGACCCTCGACTCGTCCGCGAACGACGCGTCCGAACCGAAGACCCGCAGCTCGTCACCGCCGTCCAGACGCAGGACGACCAGGTATTCATCGTCGGCCTCGACGAACAGCAACGCGAGGTCGGCGTCCGGCTCGACCTCACGGAGCAGGTCCGCGGCAGCGTCGGCATCCTCGATCTCGTCGAGATCGAGTTCAGCAGCGACCCACCCTCGGCGCGGACGAACCAGAGCAGCAGCGAAGTACGACACGACCCTCCCCACCACGGGCAGCAAAACGTCCGTCCACAGCATCGGACGCGACGCAGTCGCGCGCTAGACCCGAAGGCCCAGACCGGAAAGGTCAGGTGAGGATACTCACGCCATCCGTCGGCGATTCGTGATGAAGTCCCGCTGTCGTTCGTGCCGGGCGCGCCTCGGCGCGACCCGGTTGCGCAAGGCTCGCGCCTCCGCGAGTTCGGCGAGTAGCTGGATTCGTCGACGACGCCGCTCGGGGTCGAGTCGCTCCATGTCCTGGCCGCTCATAGTCCCGACCATGCCCAAAAATCGCCCGTTCATGCAAGAACCCCAGGGCCGAGATCCCAAAAATCACTCTCCGCACCCGCGTCCACACTCACCTCCGACGTGCTGAACCCTTCGGACGTGCTGAACGCGAGGTAGGACTGTTACGTAGTCCACACCGAGCCCACCCACGCAGCCCCGAGGTGACGGAATGACTTCGACAGCAACAGCCGACATCGGCGTAACCGGACTCGCCGTGATGGGCCGGAACCTCGCCCGCAACCTCGCCCGGCACGGGCACACGGTCGCGGTCCACAACCGGTCGCCGGAGAAGACGCACTCCCTGGTCACCGACCACGGATACGAGGGCACGTTCGTCGCCAGCGAGTCGATGGCCGACTTCGTGCAGTCGCTCAAGCGTCCCCGCGCCGTGATCATCATGGTCAAGGCCGGGAAAGCCACCGACGCCGTGATCGACGAGCTGATCCCGCTGCTGGAAGAGGGCGACATCGTCGTCGACTGCGGCAACGCGCACTTCGCCGACACCAGGCGGCGCGAGGAAGCCCTCAAGGAGCACGGCCTGCACTTCTCCGGCACCGGCGTCTCCGGTGGCGAGGAGGGCGCGCTGAACGGTCCGAGCATCATGCCCGGCGGCTCCGAGCACTCGTACGAGAAGCTCGGCCCGATCTTCGAGTCGATCGCCGCGAACGTCGACGGCACCCCGTGCTGCTTCCACGTCGGGCCGGACGGCGCCGGGCACTTCGTCAAGATGGTGCACAACGGCATCGAGTACGCCGACATGCAGCTGATCGCCGAGGCCTACGACCTCCTGCGCTCGGGCCTGGACGCCACCCCGGCCCAGATCGCCGACATCTTCCGCGAGTGGAACCGCGGCAGCCTCGAGTCGTTCCTGATCGAGATCACCGCCGACGTGCTGTCCCACGTCGACGGGCGCACCGGGCGGCCGTTCGTCGACATCGTGCTCGACCAGGCCGAGCAGAAGGGCACCGGTCGCTGGACCGTGCAGACCGCCCTCGACCTCGGCGTCCCGATCACCGGGATCGCCGAAGCGACGTTCGCCCGGTCGCTGTCCGGTCACGCCGAGCAGCGCGAGGCGGCTCGCGAGGTCTTCCCGACCACCAACGAGCTGGCCTGGGCGGCCGACGACCGCGAGGGGTTCATCGAGGACGTCCGGAAGGCGCTGTACGCGTCCAAGGTCGTCGCGTACGCGCAGGGCTACGACATGATCAAGGCCGGCAGCGACGAATACGGCTGGGACATCGACCGCGGCGCCACCGCGACGATCTGGCGCGGCGGGTGCATCATCCGGGCCCGGTTCCTCGACCGGATCCGCGAGGCCTACGACGAGAACCCCGAGCTCCCGACGCTGCTGGCCTCGCCGTACTTCGTGAAGGCGGTCTCGGACGGCGTCGACAGCTGGCGTCGCGTGGTCGGCGACTCCGCGCGGGCCGGCGTTCCGACCCCGGCGTTCTCGTCGTCGCTGGCGTACTTCGACGGTCTCCGTCGTCGTCGGCTGCCGGCCGCGCTCATCCAGGGTCTGCGCGACAACTTCGGCGCGCACACCTACCTGCGCACCGACACGGAGGGCGCCTTCCACACGCTCTGGGGCTCCGACAAGACCGAGCACAAGGCCTAGGTGAAGAGCTGGTTCACGTTGAACGTGTCCCAGGCGAGAACCAGCATCGTCACCGAGAGAGCGGCTCCGGTGACCGCGGCTACGCCAACGCCCATGCCGCGGTCACCTCGGGTCAGCAGCACCGCGCCGGCCGATCCGGCGATCAGGATCGCCACCAGGAACAGGCTCACCAGCGACGCCGTGCTCCACGACACGAGCCCGACCAGCACGAAATAGACCAGCGACACACACACCCCGATCAGCACGCCCCACCAGCGCACCTCGCCGCTCTCCCGATACCGGGGACGGCGCGGTGTCGGCATTTGTACCGGCGGCGGCACATAACCGGCTGGTTGGTGGTTCGGAGCCGGGTCCCACGTCATGCGCCGAGCCTACGACGCTCTGGTCAACACTCGACTACGTCGTGCATTCTGAAGGCATGGGCGAGGTGTTACCGCTGCCACACCGGGGCGACGTGTTTCTCGACCCCCGTGGGGAAGGCCGGTCGCTGCGAATCAGCGGCCACCGTGGTGCTGGAACCGTCGTGCTGAGCATCTGGCGGCAGGGCGAGTGCCGAGCGACGTTCCGGTTGGCCGGAACCGAGGTCGACGACTTCGTCCGCGCTCTGTTGAGCGCGGCTCCGCCGTCGGCCCCCGGCACCGAGTTGCCCGCCGTCGCCGGCGAGCCCACACCGGTGCTGCAGGTGCAACTGAGCGGCAACGTCGTGGTTGAGCTCAATTCTCATATCGACGATATGCAGCGGACCACCGCAGTAGGAACTACTGCCGTAGCCGCCGAACCGGCCGACCAGCTTGGCGAGGAGACCACCGAGGAGATCGTCCCGGCCACCGGCGAGCACGACGTCACCGCAGGCGCAAAGCCGGCGGAGGCGAGCACCGCCGACGAGGCCTCAGCCGACCCCACGCAGACCCCAGAGCCCGGCCCCGACGACCCGCCCGCCGGGCGGCCCGGCCCCGATCCGGTCGTCTGATCCGACCTCCGGCGGCTCGGCCCCGAGTCGCAGTGCCGCCCGCAGCAGCGATCGTTGCCGCTCCACCGCCCGATGCGTGTCCCGGCACAGCTCCCGGTACGCGGCCAGCGTGTCGGCCGGTCCGCCCAGCGCCGCTCGCACCGCGGTGAGCAGCGGCGACGCGTCCGTCTCGTAGGCCGTCAGCAGGACTTCGGTCGCGGCCTCGACGTCCCCGACCGCCTGGGCCGCGCGCAGGGCCGCGCGGTCGAGCAGCATCGCCTTGGCCGCGGCCTCCTGGACCGCGGCGACCGTGCGCAGCGCGGTCTCGATCCCCGGTCGTTCGCCCGGCGGGAGCCGGAGCGCGAACGGAACCGGGCAGCGGCGGCCGCGGACCAGCACGCCGCCCTCGGCGGCGTCGACCATCGCGAGGAACAGCGCGAACGGACCGGCCGCGCCGAGCCGCAGGCCGGCCAGCCGGTCCGCGGCCCGGAGCGTGGTGATGCTGAGCTCGGGATCCTCGTCGGCGACCGGAACCGGGTCGAGCAGCACCTTCGTGCCCGGCCCGGCCGCGGCGGCCAACCAGGAGGCGGTCTGCCAGTCCGGGGTGGCCCGCCGCACCGGGAACGGGTCGTCGACCGAGTACTCGACGACCAGCTGCATCGACGCGGGCAGCTGCCGCCGGACGCCGCTGAGCACGTCGGCGAGCCGGTCGAGCCGCCGCTGGGTCTCCCCGGCGCCGGGGTAGGGCGCGCCGGTGTGCAGGCGGACGACGAACCGGCGCGCGTCCAGATCGACGGCGAGCGCGGCCGCCCGGCGCAGCGTCAACAGCGCCCGCTGGGCCAGGTCGGCGTCCGGATGGCAGAGCGGCAGCGGACGCCCGGGCCGCGCGGCGACGTCGGGAACCACCGCGCCGATGCGGATGTCGGCGTCGGCCGCGTGAGCGGCCAGCTCGGCGGCGTCGTCGACGCGATCGGCGGGCAGTTCGAGACCGACCGCGGGCGTGATCACGGTGAGCCGGTGGATGACGGCCGTGTCCGCGACCGCGTCGTGCCCGGTGAACGCGGAGCCGGTCGGCCGGAGCAGCTCGGAGGGGATCTCGATCCGCATGCTGCAGAGGGTCGCGACGGCGTCGGCGTCGACGCCCCAGAGCAGACGGCGGCCGGACGTGGCTTCCGCCGGGTCGGAACGGTCGGGCTCGGAGGGTGCGGCGGGTTCGGCGGGTTCGGCGGGTTCGGCGACCGGTGCCGTAAATCGATTCATACCCATTCCTCCCGGCTTATCCGGCCATGACCCTCGCTGATTACGACGGCTCACTGCAAGTCGACGGGGCGGAAAGATGAGCGCGTGTTGCATGCTGTCCGGTGTGCAGATAACCCGGACGGCGGTCCTCGGCCTCGGTCTGATCGGCGGCTCGCTGCTGCTGCGACTGGCAAAGATGCAGGCCAGCGCCATCGGGTACGACGCTGATCCGGGTACCAGGGCCGCGGTCGCGGACAGGCTAGGGGAGCACGCGGTGGCGTCGGATCTGGCCGCCGCGATCGAAGGTGCGGACCTCGTCGTGCTCGCGGTGCCGTTGCCGGCCGTGCCGGTGGTGCTGAGCGCGCTGGCCGAGGTCGGTTACCGGGGTCTGCTCACGGATGTGACGTCGGTGAAGGACCCGGTTCGGGCGCTGGTGTCCACCGAGCTGGCGGGTGCTCGGTGGGTGGGCGGGCACCCGATGGCGGGCAAGGAGTCGTCCGGGTTCGGGGTAGCCGACGAGGATCTGCTGAACGGCTGCGCCTGGGCCCTGTGCCTGGACGACGAGGTGCTGCTGGACGACTGGCTCGCGGTCGCCCGCTGGGCCCTGGCCGTCGGAGGCCGGGTGACGCCGCTGACGTCGGAGGAGCACGACACCGCGGTCGCCCGGATCAGCCACCTCCCGCACGTGGTCGCGGCCGCGCTGACGATCGGAGCCGCCGACGGCCCGGTCGGCCCGGCCGCGCTGGGCCTGGGAGCCGGCTCCTTCCGCGATGCGACCCGAGTGGCCGCGACCAGGGTGGCTCTGACCGCCGCCATGTGCGGCGGGAACGCGCTGGCGCTCGCGGTCGAGGTGGACGCGCTGATCGAGCGCCTGACCTCGGCCCGGCAGGTGCTGACCGACCCCGAGGCGCTGTCGGACTGGCTGGAAAGCGCCCGGGCGATCCGGGCCAACTGGCCACCGCCCGGGGCAAAAGCCAGCGTCCGCCTCACCCGCGACGAGCTACTGTTCCTCGGCCGGGGTGGCGGGTACCTGATCGAGATCCACGAAAGCTCCGCCGACGTGATCCAGCCCGAGGCCTGACCGAGTTCGGCGGCTAGGAGGTCGGTGCCCTCGCCGACGTGAC